>JAFONM010000074.1 GCA_017418445.1 Kiritimatiellia bacterium | reverse complement strand
TGCTCCCATTCCTTCAGCAGGTGCTTCTGGTAGTCGTCTCCGACCTTCGTGTCACCAGGCGTGTTGTACGACGGACGGATGATCACGTAGAGCCCGTGCGCAACAGCGTTCGTCGTGACCGGGACGAGCACTTTCTCGACATAGCGGTCGTACTTCGACCAGTCGCATGCGTAGAAGTGCGGCGCGTCCTTCGACGGCTTGAGGTTGTCGTCCTGCGTCCACCATCCGTCGTCCGTCAGCCGCACCATGTTCGCGTAACACCCCTGCGAACGGTCCGTCAGCGCCTTTGTCGTCTTGTCGTAGTACTCGAGCATGCGCGGAATGAGGTGGTCGTCGCTGCCCCATCCCCATTCGTTGTCGTTGAAATACGAGTTGATGGACTGCATCACTCCGCCCATGCGCACGCAGTTCCCCCGGTCGTCGACGAAATGTCGCCCCTGCACGTGGATCGGCGGCGGCGGATCGGCAAGCGCCGTGCAGTGCGCGCACTGTGCGGCGGCGATTGCCGCCGCAATTACGAAACATGACTTAGATTTCATCTCCGGCGGTCCCTTGCCTGATTATGTGCTTTACCTGCCGATCCTGAACACGGTGAGTGAGAACGGCTCGACTTCGGCAGTGAAAGACGTTCCTCCGGCGAACGATATCGTGGAGAGCTTTGTCGCGCAGCGAGTCGGATTATCGAGGTCGTTGACGACCTTCGGATCGCCGGAGAGAGACTCGATCTTGACGAATCCGGACGGAAACCTTTCGCCAAAGTCCACAGTTACCCTGCGGCGTCCTTCCTCGTCAAGGTTGACGCATTTAACGATGTATTCGTTCGTCGACTCGTCCATTCCGCAGACGTGGTAGAACGTCCTAAGCGGCTTGCTCGCGACCTCGACGTCATCCCACAGCGCCTTGCCGTCGATCTTCGCGGACACCTTCCCTCCGCGCACCGAGACCGCGACGTCGTACCAACGCCCCTCCTCGACCATGAACGGACACGATGCCGATTCAGGTATTTCGTATCCCCCGCCCTGGAGAGCGGCGCGCGTATTGCCCCACCCGCCTATGTTCAGGGTGAGGCTGCGTTTTGTATCAACGCAGAAGCGCAGCGCAAAGCCTTCTTTGCCAGAGACCTTCCTCGCCCTGCACGTGAAGTCGTAGTCGCGCCAGCCGGCATCGCCAAACGTGATCTCGCTGTCCCAGGTCGCCTCGCCGTTCTCCTGACGCATCGCTCCGTCGACCATGCGCCAGTGCGCGCCGGGTCCGCGCGGGCACTTCTCAATCTCGGGGAAGCCATTGAAGAGCGTTCCTCCGTCCGCAGCAGTCACCTTGATGTCCTTGAACTCGGCAACGCTCGTCCACATGCTGAAGCCTACGGCGCCCTTAGGCTTCGGGGAGGTTTCAGCGCCTTCGGCCGTCGACGGACGGTACTTCGTCGGACGGTTCGCGGAAAACATCCTCTGCACGTAGTAGTTGGGAGTTCCGAACGACCTGAGGTTGTCGAACCAGATCAGGTCGGGCTTCCATCCGTTCCACCCCACCTTGTTGAAGAGCGGCGCGTAGCTCGTCATCTCGACGACATCCGAGTTGCGCTCGAATCCCGTCATCGCGACGGCCTCGCAGAGAGCGGAATGCAGGTTGTTCGCACGGTCGGGCTCGTGCGCCGCGTATTCTCCGGCATAGACATGCGGCTTCCCGGCGCGCGCGTATTTGTCGTAGCGCGACTCCGTGTCGATCATCCAGTGCGGTTCGATGTAGAAGTGCTCGTCGATGACGTCGGCCGTCCTGTCCGTGAGGGTACTCCACGCGAGCTCGAACTCCCTGCCGCCCGGCTGCGCGCCGGAGGAGGAGACGATTCGAATTTCGGGATGGCGCTTCCTTACGATTTCCGAGACTGCGAGATAGCGGTCGAGGAACACCTTGTCCCAGTTTTCGTTTCCGATTCCGACGTACTTGAGGTTGAACGGCGCCGGATGCCCCATGTCGGCCCT
>JAFONM010000073.1 GCA_017418445.1 Kiritimatiellia bacterium | reverse complement strand
GAAGACGGCTGTCGCGACGACGAACGCCGAAGTGTAACGCGCCAGAAGCGCGCTGACCGCCGAGAGGAACTTCATTTGAGCATCTCCACCATCGCCGCCACCTAGCCGCGCAGACGCTCCGACAGCAGCGTCGAGCTCGTCACCTGTGTGCAGCCCGTGATCACGATTCCCCTCCGTGCTGCTCAAGGAACTTCCTGAGCGCGAGAGCCTTCTCCATGTTGAAACGCGAGGCCGGATGATGCGGCTTGAGCCGTCCCGGCCAGCCGGCCCAGTCACCATAGTTGTAGGTGAGGACGGTCTCGGGCCTTCTGGGGACCATCACGTCCACGCCCTCGAACGTCGCTGTCCTGAGCGGGAAGATGTCGTCGTAGTCGTAGACCGTCTCCTTCACCCAGCCGGCCGTCATGAACTCGATGCCGCGCAGCACGGCGGGCTTCGTCTCAGGCGGGGCGGGGTCTTTCCCGTCCATGATCCACTCGCGGCGCGCCGAATCAAGCGCAGCACGGTGCGCCGCATCGTCCGCCTGCGGGTCGAACCGCGCCGCGTTGCGCTCCTGCGCGTCCCTGACCTTCATGAAGAGCGCGTGCTTCTCCTTCAGGGTCGGCAGCGGACTGTGGTAGAGGTCGTACGACATCACGGACGAGGTGACGTCATCCGGCAGGTCCCGGTGCGATACCTTGATCTGGTTCCACTTGCGCGAGAAGCGCCGCCGGGCGTAGTACCCTTCGCGGCATTTCTCGTTGAACACCTCGCAGAAGCGGTCGTACTCGTCGCGCAGCATCCCCTGGTCCACGTCGTCGTCCCACGGCACGAACCGCCCGCCGTGGCGCACGACACCGAGAAGGCTGCCGCTGATCGTCCAGGGATGGAATCCGTTCTCGCGCGCGACGCGCAGCACCTCCTTCAGAAGCACCACGCCCGCGAGCTGCACGTCCCGCGCGTAGCCGCGCGCCGGCGGCATGTTCCCCACGTCCGCCGCCGTCAGCAGCTCGCGCCGCAGCATCGCGGCCTGCATGGAAAGAGGCGGTTCCGTCGCGCTCCGCCAGACCCGCACGCCGCAGAAGCGCGTCACGACGCGCCCCTTCTCGCACCGCTGTTCGATGAGGCTCATGCGCCGTCCCCTTCCCGCAGCTTCTTCAGCGTGGCGCTGAGCATCGTGGAGCTCGTACCCTTGGTGCGCGGGAAGTACACCACCCTCACGCCCACCTTCGCGAACTTCTCCTCCATCTCCTTCCAGCTAGGCGTGTTGAACCAGTCGTCCCCTACGAAGAGGATGTCGAAGTGGAGCTTCTCCCACATCTTGTACTTGTCGAGATCGTCCTGCGGAATCGCCGCGTCGACGTACTTGATCGAGCGGACGATCTCAAGGCGCTCCGCGAACGGGATGACGGCGCGCTTGTGCTTGTAGGCGACCAGCTCGTCGACGGAGACGCCCACGATCAACTTGTCGCAGAGGCCGTGCGCGTTCTTCAGCAGGTTCAGGTGCCCGATGTGGAAGAGGTCGTAGACCCCGCTAGTGTAGCCGATGATCGTCTTGCTCATGCAGATATTATATCATATCTTTCCGCCGTCCGCCGTGATGCCGGCGAGGACTGCGGCGATGACGGCGTCCGTCGCGTGCGGATGGTTCACGCAGACCTCGCGCGCGGCGAACGCGTCCCGCGCTGCCCGGCCGGGGTCGTCGCCCGCGACGACGACGCGGCGGACGAAGGCGACGATGTCGTCGTCCGTGCAGGCGCGCACAGTGTGCTCGAGAAGCCTCCGGCTGAACGGCAGGAACTGGCTCTCCGCCGTGCCGTCGTCCGCGAGCAGGTAGCACTGGGGCCTGCCGGTGTAGAAGTACTCGGCGAGGAACGACCCGCAGTCGTGGACCAGCGCGTCGGAGGACGCGAACGTCTCGAAGTAGTCGCCGCCCTGCTGGAACTCGACGTTGGGGAGGGACTCCATCCGCGCGCGGTAGGCCTCCGTGCGCGCCTCGCCCCACCACTTCGCCGTCGCGAGGCGCGGGAAGAGCAGCGGGTGCGGACGGAAGACGAAGTCGACGTCGGGGAACATCCCGGGCAGTCTCAGGAAGAGGTCCGCATGCTCGAGGAAGGTCGACAGCGCCAGCCCGTCCGTCGCCTTGTCAATCGTGTGGTGCGGGCAGATCAGCACCTTCTTCCGGCGCGGCGCCGCATCGCGCGCGGCCAGCAGTCCCGCGAGCCGGTCCATCTTGCAGTAGCCGACGGCGAACGTGTTGGCGGCGAGCTCCGGATTGCGGCGGACGCTCATCTCGCGCGTCGCCTCGTTGGAGACGAAGTAGCGCCAGGCGAAGACGATGTTGGGGAGGAACGGCGTCTTTTCCTCGTTCGTGAAGACGAGTCCGCCGTAGCCGTAGTAGAGGAGGACGACGAGCGAGCGCTCCGAAAGCCTCTCCGTCGTCCAGTCTGGGAGAGTCTGGTCCTCGTAGATGACGGTCGAGAAGACCAGATCCGCCTCGAGGCGTTCCGCGCGCTTCGCCTCGGGATCGTACAGCCGCCGCACTGCGCCCGGATATCGCGCCTCCAGCGTGTCCACGGTCTTCTCCAGCGTCTCGCGCAGGAACGCCTCGCCGCGCGTCACTCGCGGCGCGACCGCGATGAACGGCTCGAAGCGCGGGTCGTCCCGCATCGCGAGGAAGACGCTCTCGCCGGAGAACATCGACGCGTCGCACATCAGAAACGCGACACTCAGCCGCTCCCCGCGCGCCAGCCTCTCCCGGCACGCGGCCGCATGCGCCGCATAGCGCGAACGGACGACCGGCAGCACACGCGCCAGACGCCGCGCGCGCGCGGCGGCCATCCAGCGGCCGCGCAGCCGCCGCCGTACGCGCTTGACGGGAATCAGCGCAGTCAGTACTCGAATGAAAAATGCCACGGCGCGTAGTATACCATATCCGACCGATGACTTCCTCAATGGAATCGCCCGGCGGCGAAGTGCGCGTCGTAATGCTCCTTGTCGCGCCAGGCGAAGACCTTTGCAGGATTGCCTCCCGCAATGGCCAGCGGGGGAATCTCGCCATGCACCACGGAGCCGGCCTGAATGACGGCGCCGTCGCCTATGGTCGTGCCGGGGAGAAGTATCACGTACGCCCCGACCCACACGCAGCTGCCGATGGTCACGGGCCTGGACACGAACGTTCTGTCGTACGGGATCGCCTCTCCCTTGTAGTTGTGGTTGCGCGTGAAGACCTTCAGACCTTCGCCAAGATGGGACCAGTCGCCGATCTTTACGGAACCCCCACCGTAAAAGAACGCCCCGTTGAACTGGACATGGTCGCCCAGCTCCGTCTTTCGAGTCACATGCACAGGCCCTCTGCACCGCAGGTCCTTCCCCACGCGCCTGGCCCGACGCCAGACCGGAATTCCGTACAAGAACGTCTTCAGACGGCGCTGGGCCTTCCTCCGGGCATTCCCGACGATGATCCACATCGTCAGGAAACGAACAAGCCATTCAACCATTCGGACCCTCCCATTCGGCGACACTTCCGACGATCGTCCTGTATCGTCGCTCCAACTGTGCGTACTTGCGGTGCTTCCGCCCCCTCAGCGCCATCTGCAGCCGGAGCGACACCGCGTAGAGGCGGAGTCTCAGCCGCGCAAGACCGCCGGGCCTCGCCTCGAAAGTCATCTGCGGCGCTTCATCCGCAAGCCGCGACGCCGCCGCCCTTACAGCTTCGGTCTGAGGCAGCAGTCCAAGGATTTTCACCAGCGCGCGAAAGTCGTTCCAGACTCCGAGGCCGAGGTCGCGGTTCACTCCGAAGACCACGTAAAGGAACTTCGGATGCGCAGCCACCCACGGATCCTCCCGGTAGTCGTTGCGGTCGATCGCAAGCTGCCAGTCGATGGCCTTCAGGTGTCCGTCCTGGCCCAGCAGGAGATTGTCGGCGAAGAGATCGCGGTGAAGGACGCACGTATCCTTCAAGGCCTTCGCCAGCATGAGGATGTCCGCCGCGAAACCGTCCGCCTGCGCATCCGTCACGCCCTGCGCAAGCAGTTCCGTCAGCGACGGACCGGACACCTTCTCGGTCACGACGAACGCCCGGCGTCCGTCATCCGACGTCCAGACCGCCAGCGGCTCCGGCACCACAGGCGGCGCGGCGGCGTGAAGACGCGAGGCGAGCCGGAACTCGTTTCCGACCGACCACGCGCACGTGGAGGAGCACTTCACGACGGCATCGCGCCCCTTGAACCGCCCCTCGAAGAAGACGTCGTTGATGTACCTGTCTTCCTGAAGGACGCGACAGCCGGCAAGTCCGAGCTCCGCGCCCTTGTCGTCGACCACCGTCCGCCATCCGGCCTTCGCGGGAATGTTGAGGCGGACGCCGTCCGGCACGCCGCGCGCCCACTCCTCCGCCGTATGGCCGGTAAGCAGAAAAAGATCGCGGACAGACTCCTTCACGCTCGTCGTCCCGTGGACACGGTGCTTGCGTCCCGCCCACTCCCTGTAGCGCTTCTTGAGGTCGTACATCAGCTCGTTGGCGATGTAGTATTTCTCGTCACGCGCCCAGCGCGAGCCGTAGGTGGGATTCAGGTTGCGCACAACGATCAGGAGGAAAGGCCCCCCGCCGCACTTGCGCGTCTTGAGAGCGGCGTCGAGCGGCTTCTTCGGCCCGTAGAACGCCTTGTACGAAGCCGCGGGATCGCCGCGAAAGGCAAGCTCCCGCACGTCGACGATCTCGATGTCCGCCTGCGCGCGCAGGTCGTCCATGATGCGTCGCTCGGCGAAACGGGCCTTCTCCCACAGAACGAAGAGGTGGAGCTCGGCCGCCATCACCCGTTCTCCCATAGATCCCCGACCCACGGCGCGGGAAGCGTCGTCTGGTGGATCGGCACCTTTATGCCGTGGTGGAATCTGAACCCCTCGATGGCCTCGATCGGGCTCGGATCGCCGTGGAAACAGAGAATGGACGCTCCCTCGGGCCTTTTCGGCGGACATATCAGGTTCATCGGGAATGTCCTGTGGCAGGCGCGCTTGAACGACACGACCCAGCCGTCCGGCCACCAGTTCACCGGCTGGCCGAGACCTACGGCATGCGTCATGAACGCCTGTTCCGTCGCGAATTTCCTCTTGTTGTAGGCGAGCTGGAGATCGGAGGCGAACCGCTCCCAGACGCGGTTCATCCGTCCGGCCTCGAACCGGAAGCACGAAGAGTTGCCGATTGCCGGGCGCCTGCGGAAGATCCGCTTGCGCCACTCGATCCAGTTGTGGATGATGCAGAACTCGCCCGGCCTGTAGTCGAAGAAACGGTCCATGTCGCCGCAGACGATCTGGTCGATGTCGAGGAAAAGAGTCGGCCCGGCGAGACCGCCGCAGCCATCTTTGAAGAGTGCGAGCTTCGTATACACCGTCGGCCACTTGCGGCGTGGATCGAGAGCCTCGGGGCGAGGCGGTATCGGGCGAACCTCCACCCCTTCCGCAAGCCCCTCCGGCTCATTCGTGAAACAGACGAACCTGAACGGACGGGTCAGGTGGCGCTTCACGCCGGAATAGAGCCTGTTGACGTAGAACGGC
Organism: Kiritimatiellia bacterium; assembly: GCA_017418445.1. Lineage (GTDB taxonomy): Bacteria > Verrucomicrobiota > Kiritimatiellia > RFP12 > UBA1067 > UBA1067. The sequence continues at coordinate 6,325 of JAFONM010000073.1, read as the reverse complement.
GGATAGGCCGTCCCCCACTTCAGGCAGATGATGTTGACTCTGTCGTCCATTTCGCGGCTATTATACCATATTTTTAAATATCCGAGAGACGTGGTGCGCCAGATCCGCCAGGGCGGCGCATGGATAGAGACGGGTGTGCCGGCGCGTCACGATGCTGCGGCCCGCAGCCGGCGCCGATGGACTTGCGGTCTCTATCGCCTTGGCGACCTGGGCGAAGAGATTGTACTTCTCGAATATCAGCACACGCGCCTTCATTATCGCGTCTCGCCGCTTCGTCCACTCGTCATTCCCCACCGCATCGAGAATGATCGCAAGGGCCTTCTCCGGATCGTCCGGCGGAATCGGGATGAAGCACCCCTCGGGCAGCAGCCTTCCGACCTCGGGATCTCCGGCGTAGAACGGAAGACATCCCGTTACGAGTGCGTCGGTGAGCTTCTCCGTCCAGTGTCCGGGTCCGACGTGGTTCTCGAACGCCACGGTGTACCTGTATCCGTCCAGGGCGTCGAACTTGTTCTCGATGGGTCTCACGCCCTTCCCGTACCAGTCGAAGTCCACGGGCATTCCCCTCAGCCGCTCGAGGAGCGCGTATCTGGAGCCGTGAAGCGTATGGGTCATGCGCTTCGCCGAATATATCGCCGAAAGGCACTTTGTCTTCCCGGGGACCTCGTGGGCGATCTCCTCGGCGAACGAACGTCCTGTGTAGGAGACCATGTATCCTTCGCCCTTCACGTAACCTGGATGGTTCTCGGCCTCCTTCGGACGGTTGGTGAGAAGGACGTCGAACTGTCCCGTGTAGGCGCGGTTGTAGAACTTGACGGATGTAGGCTCCTGCGTGACGAGCATCGTCCGCGCGTTCGGCGCGACCTCCATCCTTCCTCCCGAGACGCCGGCATAGGAGTCCGGGATCTCGTCGTAGACGCACAGCCAGTCGTAGTCGCGGCACGACGGATCGCAGACGAAACGGTATCCGTCCCCCCAGTCGAACGACTTTCCCCCGACGAACCGCTTCACCGTTCCGCCGAAGATCTTCACCACGACGCGGCCGTCGCGGCGCTCGCGCGGAATCGCCTCGTATACGGCGTCCCGCAGGGCGCGGTAGAAGCGGAACCTGTAGCGGAGGTTCATCCGCAGGGACCACGTGAGCTTTCCGGACGCGAGCTTCTTGTCGAGCTTCCGCAGGAGGTACCCGTCTATCGCGTAGAGCCACTCCGCCCTCGTGAGATTCATCCCCGCGAGGAACCTGCGGAACGCCGCGAGCAGCCTCTTCCTCCCGCCGATGTCGTACCAGCGCTGGTGCTCCGCGCGGCAGACCACGTAGCGGACCATGTCCTCCGCGGGAGTCCCGAATCTCAGCTCCTCCAGGTCGAGGAATCCCGAGACCTTCCCGTCCTTGAACCTGAAGTTCTCCCAATGCAGGTCGCCGTGGATGATCGTCCGCGCCTCCGGCGCAAGCTCCAGCGACTCGTCGGGCATGAGCTTGAGCTCGCGGACGATTTCGGGCGCGTCCCCGTCTCCAAGGAACGCGAGCAGCGACTTCTTGATGCGCAGGGAGTCGCGCGCCGGCATGATCCGCCCGTCGTCCTTCAGTCCCGCGAGGAACGCCCTGTAGGCCGAAAGGAACGCGTCCGCGTCCGCCTGCGTCATGTCGTCCGGAAACATCCTCGTGCCGTCGATCCACCTGAGCGCCACGACCTTCCACCTGCCGAAGTCGAGTATCCTGCCGTCGAAGAGGAGGTTCGAGGCGAGCTCTCCGGCGGACTTCGCATGCGCCAGGAGGCGTGCGAACATCCCGGCCTTCGCGGCGGGAAAGCATTTCGCCGCGAACACGGTCCCGTCGTCGCAGACGGCCTTGAAGTTGAGCGAATGCGCATGGCCGGCGAGCGGCGCCAGGGATGCGACGCGGACGCCGTAGCCCGTCTCCAGCGCGGACTCGAGGTCCGCCGGCTCGAAGTCCCGCGTCATCGCATCTTCCTCCAGTTCGACAGCCTGTCCGAAAAGAAGAGTATCGCCCAGCACGCTATCGTCGCATAGCCGAGGAGCTCCGTCCCCTCCTCGACGACATGCTTCACAGCCCTCAGCTCGGACTCTTCGAGACCCATCGCGCCCCATATTCGGCGGCTTCCCAGCAGCTTGGAAGCTCCCCATATGAACGTGAAGCCGAACGGCACCGCGGAAAATGCGCGCGACGCGAAGATGCGCCTCGCGCCGGTCGCGAACGACCTGCAAAACGCCGCGCCGACGGTCCATGCGACCGCGGCGATCGCCGCGGTCGGCCCGACCGCGTCGGAGTCGACGTCCATGACGTCGCGCAGAAGTTCGTAAACCGCCATCGAGGCGAGGGTGAACGCCATGGCGCCGTACCCCGCCCTCGCGTTGCGCTCAACCACGGCCGCGATCGAGACAAGCACCGAAGAGGCGGCGGAAAGCACGAACTGGCTCCAGGCGACCAGCGAATGGTCTCCGCAGGCGGTCTTCATGACCGCGATGTCGAGCCCGACGGCCGAGGCTACGACGAACGGGATGAGCACGCCCCTGGCGAGACCGCCGAGTCCGCCGAATTCGTCGGACACCCGGAATCCGCCGTCCCTCAGGTCCAGGACGAAGCGTCCTCCCGCCTCCGGGACGACGATGAACGACGACGGCACCGGTCCGTCGCCGATGGGGACGAGGCGCTTGACAGTCCTGCCGCAGGACGATTCTATCGCCTGCTTCGCGACGTCGAGACGCCTTGCGGGACGTCCGACGAGTCGCGCGAGAAACCGCGGAAGCGCCCCGGCCGCCGCGAAACGGATCGTAACGCGGGGAATCCCGCACTCCATGCACGCACTGATCCTGTGATGCCCCTGGCGAATGGAGTCCGCAATGCCGCGCGTGCGGCAGAGCATCACGGTGAGCGGGCGCGAGTCGTCATAGCCTCTGGTCCTCAGGCTCCCCTCGAGCCTCGCCATCTTCTCCGCGCGATTCTTGCCGACGCGCGCCTGCGGATGCTCGAGCGTCCTCAAGGCCCGCTCGAGTCCCATGCCCCTCAGCTCCCTGACGCCGACGTGGTAGGACAGGGAACTCTTGAACCTGAATCTGTTCCTGAACACGCGCATCACCGCTCCGGGTATGTTCCACTTGGCGACAGTCGGCACGAAGACGACGCGGACGTCCACGGTGCCTTCGCCGGCGGCGGATACGACGTCGCGTCCGCGGAGGAGCACGTCGGGGGCGTCCTTGCGGATGAGAAGGATCACCCTGTCGTCCGGCAGGTCGCGATCGGAAATCGCCGGTCCGTCGTAGTCCCCCGCCTTCGCGACATCGGAGGCGTCGAGAGGATAGACGTGCGACGACCAGCCGAGGTGCATCAGCGGTACACCTCCCCCGCCCACTCGTAAGGAGCGGAATAGGGGTCGCCGAGGACCGTCTCGAGAAGATACGAGAGAACGCGCCTCGCATCGAACAGCGCATGGTACTTCCCGCGCCCGGCCGCCGCGATCCTACGGCGCTCCGAGTCGTGCGAATCGTAGAAGGACACCTTGTCGGCGAGCTCCTCCGGAGTGTGGAAGTAGACCGTCTCGCCTTCGGAGAAGAAGTCCTGCATGGAGTTTCCGTCGTACTGGAACGCGAGGACGCCGTTGCCCATCAGGTGCGTGACGCGGTCCGAGGCGTACCACTTCCAGTTCTCGAAGCGGTTGATCGAAAGACCCATCTTCGAAGCGGCGATCGCCTCCTCGTAGTCGCGTCCGACAACGAGCGGGGCCCTGCCCATGCCGAAGAGACCGAACCTGACGTTCCCGCCGAGCTTCGCGCAGAGCCTGTCGAGGAGCTCCCTTCTGGCATCCGCAAGCGCCGGCCTCCCGGCGAAGAAGAGGTCGTACCGGAAATCGGTCTTCGCGGAATTGTCCTCCGTCTCGAAGGCGGGATCGCTCGGATTCGGGAAGAACCCCACGATGTTGCGCCCCGTAGTCCAGGTCTTCAGCTTCTCGCCCGCCGTCGTCACGAATATGGCGTCGCACGACTCCGTCCTGCGGGCGATCTGGTCGCAGCAGTGCTTCGTCTCCACGGGGTCGCAGTTGAGATGGACGAACTTCGCTCCCGGACGCGCCTCGCGGCAGCGCTCTATCGTCTCGTTCGTCACGTAGTCGCAGTGGGAGATGAACACGACGTCCGGACGGAAGTTCCCGACGGTCCTGACGAGCCTGTCGTTCATCATCCTCGCGCCTATGTTGCGCATGAACCCCAGCGGCGCCAGGAAGCGCGCGACGTCGCGCTCGGAGAATGTCAGCACGGGACAGTTCATCCTGAGAGCCGCCGCCTCGAAGCGCATGTCTATGCCGGTCCGCCCGTTGCCCCAGTGGCGGACGAGGAAGTTGCCGACGAGAAGGATGCGGGGGGACGGCTTCACAGCCCGAGCCTCCGCAATATCCCCTCGAGCTGGCCCTTCACCACCTTCATCGAAAGGTTCTTCATGAAGAAGTCGTACGCCGCGTTGTTGTAGCTGTCGCGGTTCACCCAGTCGGAACGATACTCGTCGACGGCCTTGACTATCGCCGCGGCGTCGCCCGGCGGAACGAACTTGATCGCCTTGCACTCCTTCGCCTCGGGAGGATATCCGGTGCAGAACTCGTTGATGACGGGACGCGCGCAGGCCATCGCCTCGAAGACCTTGTTGCCGATGACGCGTGACGCCTTCTCCGTCGTGCCGAAGACGCCGAGGACGACGTCCGCCTCGTAGATCACCTTGGGGACTTCGGCGTACGGAACCTTGTCGAGGAAGTAGATGTTCGATATCCCCTTCGCGAGCTCTTCCGTCCGCTCCTTGTACGCTCCCCACCCCAGAAGGTTCCACCGGATGCCCCGGCCCTGCGTCATGCGGGCCGCCTCGACGATGTACTCCATTCCGTGCAGAGGAAGGTACGCGCCGTGGTAGAGGACCTGGAAGTCGCGTCCGATCGGCTCGGGATCCGGAAGCCCGAGCTTGCCGTCGGGCTCCGGACGGAACACCTTCTCGTCCGTCCCCGTGAAGAGCGGCGCCATCTTCTCCCGCGGAGTCCTGAACTCGCGCTCGCAGAAGTCGACGTGGCAGCTCGTATCCCACGTGACGAAGTCGGGCTCGTTCATCATCCGCGTCTCGAGCTCGTGCAGACGCTTCGCGCGCGGCTCGTCGGCCTTCCACTTCTTCTGCTCGAGGACCTTCTTGTCCCATGCGGAGATCATCGGATCGAACAGCACCTTCACTCCGCGCCGGTGCGCCCAGCGGCACGCGGCGAGTACGTCGCGCTGACGGCAGACCGGAACCCACACGAGGTCCGGCTTCGGCCGGCGTCCGAGTCCGCGGCAGAACGCCTCGACATCGCCGAACTTCGGAGAGACGACGACGTCGAAGAAGTCGACCGTCCAGCCGAGCTCCTTGAAGAGCGCGATGCAGACGCGGTTCCTCGAATAGCCGTGGTCGAAGCGCCCCCAGAAGAGAACGCGGCGCCGGCGGCTTGCGGTCGGCGGCCTGCGGCCGGAGGACATCGCGGCGCGGCGCTCCAGCCACCCGAAGAATATCGTCATCAGGGCGAAAACGGCTATCATCATCTCCCCGCCCTCTTCGAGCGCGGTGCAGAGCGACTGCGCCGCGGTCACGCCGTCCTCGGACTTCGAGAGCCCGTAGGCGTGGTCCAGCCACGAGGGAAGACGGTCCGCGATCTGCACCATGACTCCGCTTCCGCCGAGGCATCCCCAGGACCACGCACATGGCCGGAGCCTGAGCACTCCGTCGATCCAGAACTGGACGAGGTAGACGAGTCCCGCCGCAAAGGTTCCGAAGAAGAGCGCGAAGTAGAGGACTATGAAAGCCTTCATCCCGAGCGGCGCCTCGGAGCTCGTCAGGACGCGCATCTTGAAAGGCGTGCCGGTGACTTCCATCACTTCGCCGTGCTTCACCTTTGTGATCGTCCCCTTGATGATGGATCCGTCATCGCCGACGAAATCCGGATAGAGCGCCTGGAGCGCGTAGAGATGGAGGTCCAGCTCCTTTACGATCGCCATAACGGCCACGACCGACACCATGAGCGCGAGAATCGTCCGGCGCCTCTTCGAACCCTCGAATGGATTGAATATCCACACCATGGGGACGATTGCGGCGTAGAACGGCAGCGTGGCGAGTTCGAACGGGGAGCGTCCATCCTGGTCGAAGAGATTCACCAGCGTTCCTGGGTCCAGCACCGCCCATACGGCCAAAAGCGCCGCGACAAACGCCGCGAACGTGAAAACAGGAACAAGCCAAGCCCTCTTGCCGATCTCCATATCCGATTGCCTCCCTGGGGTTTGACGGATATTATACCATTTTCTCGCG
>JAFONM010000072.1 GCA_017418445.1 Kiritimatiellia bacterium | reverse complement strand
GAATTCCTGGAGCACCAAGGCGATCGCGTTCCTGATTTCGGCGTTTTGCCGCCCCAGCTGGGTCGGCGTCTCGTTCTGGAAGTAGTTGTGGTCGCCGAGACCCATCTGGTCCGCATTGCGATTGACCGCGAACTTGCCGGTCTGCGTGTCGAATACAACCCCCTTGTCGAGGTCGCCCTTGCCGACTTTGCTGGCGATGGTTACGAGGCTCTGCGAAATGGCGTCCAGCATGACTTACCCTCCTTGCGAGTTTAGATGGTTGATATTATACCATATTTGCGCTGTATACTCGGAATCCGCAAAAAGGTTACATAAAAAAGCGACCGGCGCCCTTTTCGCGGCCGCGGGCCGCCGGGATCACGGGAACGTGACGGTAAAACGGCAGCCGCAGGGTGTCGCGGGCGAGAGCGTCGCGTCGCCGCCGTGCATGCGCGCGATGCGGCGGACTATCGCAAGCCCGAGCCCTCCTCCTGCCGACTCGCGCGACTTGTCGACGCGGTAGAAGCGCTCGAAGACGCGCTCGCGCTCCTCCGGCGGAATCCCCTTCCCGCGGTCCTCTACCGAGATTTTCGCGCCTCCGCGCGTCCGCTCGAGGCTCACGAGCACGGATTTCGCGCCGGAATGGCGTATCGCGTTCACGACGAGGTTCGACAGGGCGTGCGCGACGAGCTGCGCGTCCACGGATGCGACGCACGGTCCGTCGGGAAGCGAGACGTCGAGCCTGACGCCTGACTTCTCCGCAATCGGCGCAAGGCGATCAGATTCCGTGCGGACGAGTTCCGAGAGGTCCGTGTCGGACCGGGCAAGCCTCACCCCTTCGCGCTCGAGGCGCGCGAGATCGAGGATGTTCTGCGCGAGATCGTTCAGCCGGACGGAATCGTCCTTGACCATCCTGAGGAGCCTGAGCTCCGTCTCGCGGTCCATTCCGCCGTCCGATATGAGGTCCACGGCGCCGATGATTCCCGTGAGCGGAGTCTTCAGCTCGTGCGATATGTCGGCGATGAATTCGCGGCGGAAGCGCTCCGTGCGCTCGAGCGACTTGTAGCGGACCCTCTGACGATACGTCGAGAAGAAGACGAGGAAGACGCCGACCGCGCCCGCCAGCGCCGCGAGGATGAATCCGTAGCCCGCGCGCGAATACGGCGCGAGGACGCGTTCCAGCGGCATTCCGAGCCTTACGCGCCACTCGCCCGAAGGACGCGATTCGTAGACGGACTCGGGCTGCGAGGAGTCTCCGCGCACGGAGTCGAAGACGAGTCCGCCCCCGGGTCCGTTGATCGTGAGCCTGATTCCGTCCGCCGCGCACTTCGCGCCGACTTCGTGGATCGCCGCGAAATCTCCGGTGTCGAGAGGTTCTCGAAGCGTCGCCGCGGCGAGCTCGGCGCGCTCGCTGAGGTCGTGGCGCTCCCAGCCGATGACCGCCTCGCGAAAGGCGTGGCGCTCGGAAAAGAGGACGGCGAGAACGGCGGCGAACGCAACGGTCGTCGCGACGGGAGCGACGAAGTCTGTCCAATGCAGGTTCATCGTGTCGCGGCGGGAGCCTCCCTGAGCTCGTCGAGCAGGTCGGCGAGGATCGGGTTCTTGGCCCTTACCTCGGCGGGGGCGAGTCCGTCGATCTCGTGCGGGAAGACAATCCATCCGTTCCCGACGTCGCGGACGAAGTAGTCCGGCTTCAGGTCCGTCATGTTCTTGCCCGGCTTCCAGTAGACGCACGCAAGCCGCATCTCGACGCCCGCGGCGTCGAACCGGGACTTGATCGCGGCGGCGGTCTTGCCGGTATCGAAGACGTCGTCGACCACCAGGACCTTCTCGCCCTTCCCGATGAGGTCGAGCGTCTCGTCGCCGAGCGTGAAGACGACCTTGCCATCGTTGGACTCGATCCCGGAGTAGCTCGCGCACTTGAGCGGAACGTGCCTGAGGTTCCAGCCCGTCGAAGCGAGGAACTCGTGGACGGCCGTTCCGACAGGGGCTCCGCCGCGCCAGAGGGCGACGAGCCAGTCGGGACGCCAGTCGGACTTCCTCACCTGTGCGGCGAGGCGCCAGGAGTCCTCGATGAATTCGTTTGCGGAGAGATAGTGCTTGTGAGTCATAGCGGCGAGAGAATGTTGAGGTACCAGTTGACGAGTTCGGGTCCCCAGAACATCCACGCGAGGCACCCCATGCAGATGTAGGGGCCGTACGGAATCTCCACGAAGGAACCGAGTTTGACCTTGGAGACAAGGATGAGCGCGACACCTACGACGGATCCGGCGACGGCCGAGAGGACAAGCGTCACGAGGACTGCTTCGAATCCGAATATCGCCCCGATCCCTCCCATCAGCAGGACGTCGCCCAGTCCCATCGCCTCGCGGCGGAACGCGAGCGTCCCGAGGAAGCGTATAAGCCAGAGAAGTCCGAGTCCGAAGGCGAGTCCGACGATCGACCAGAGCGGTTCCAGCGCGAACGGATAGAGCGAATGGACCGGCCATGCCGCGCTGCCTGCCGAGAAGAGACGGATGTCCACGCCGAACCAGGCCGCGATGACCCAGACCACCGCCGCGACGGAGACCCCGTAGATCATTCCGCCGACGGTCACGAAGTCGGGAAGAAGCCTGAGGTCGAAGTCGATGAAGGATCCGACGATCATCAGCGCGATCCACACCCAGGCGAGCGGGGCGAGATTGCCGTAGCGCATGAACGCCGCGAGGAAGAGCACGCCCGTCAGCGTCTCGACGAGGATGTAGCGCGGAGAAATCGGGGCGCGGCAGTTCGCGCACCTGCCGCGGAGCGCGAGCCAGGAGACGATCGGGATGTTCTGGTACCAGCGTATCGGCGAGCCGCATCCGGGGCAGTGCGACGGCGGACGGACGATGGACTCGCCTCGCGGAACGCGCCAGATGACGACGTTCAGGAAGCTGCCTATGGAGGCCCCGAACACGAAGGAGACGACGGAAAGCATCGCCTCTATCGGATCCATCCAGGCCTCCGTCCCGGGCGTCACTCGGAGAGTCTCCTTATCGCGAGGGCGATGTCTCCTTCGCGGTTGTCGCCGCCTTCGCGCTCCACCACGTAGTTGCCCTTGTAGCCATTGGCCTCCAGCGCGCGGATGAAGCTCCTGCCGCCGACGACGCCCTCGCCCCACGGGACCTCCGTGCCCCAGGTGCCGGGCTTCTCGGTGTAGACCGCGTCCTTCACGTGGACCTGGCGGATCCACGGGACGAGCCTGTCGAGAGCCGCCATGGGCCGCCCCTTGTCGTAGAGGACCATGTTCGCGGGATCGAAGTTGACCCCGATGTCTCCGTCGACCGCGCCGAGGAACTTCAGGAGATCGTCCGCCGTCTCCTGTCCGGTTTCGAGAATGAGGCTCACGCCGTACTTCGCGCACTCGTCGCGCATCCAGCGGACGCGTTCGACGACCTTCCTGAAGGCGGCGGGGTCGGACTCGTCGATGAATCCGGCATGGGTGGACATGAACCTGCATCCGAGCTCCGCCGTGAGCTGCGCGCCGCGGGTGACGATGCGCCTGTTGGCCTCCCACGTCGCGTCCGGGACGATTCCGCCGGTGGCGCGGATCGACTGGAGCGTCGAATAGTCCTCGCCGACCATGCCGACCATCGTGGACATGAGGTTCCACCTGCCGCTCTTGACGCAGTCCTTGACGAACTGCCATGCCGCCTCGTCCTCCGCGGCGCCGTGGCGCCCGTCGGGAGAGATGAACGGACCGAGCGCGAGGTGGATGCCCTTCACGCCGCCGGCCTCCATGTGCGCCGCGACATCCCGGATCGGCATGCGCCAGCTCCACGAGCAGACGCCTATGCGCTCCTTCGGGATCGTCGAGCGGCAGCCGGCGGCGAATGCTGCGAGCGCCGCGAGCGCGAGGGCGGCGAACGAACGCATGAAGCGTCCGCGTCCGATGCGGATGGAGAGAATCACGAGCCTGTCCGTCATTTCACTACCCCCTTTCTACATAGTTCACACGGCCGCGCGTCCGAGGGCGAACGCCTTTTCGTTCGCCGGGATGAGCTTCGCCTTGCGTCCGGCGAGAAGCTCGTGCATCGCCTCGATCCAGTACTTCTCGTCGATGGGGAGCGTCTTCGAGAGGGCTCCCGCGAGCACCATGTTCATCGTGCGCTCGTTGCCGACCTCCTCGACGGCGATCTTCATCGCGTCGACGAGAAGGACGTTCGGGAGCGCCTCGCGGAGGCGCGCGTCGATGTCGGGAAGCGCCTGCTGCTGTCCGGACGAAACGGTGATCGGGACGAGGTCCACGTTCGCCACGACGGCCTTGCCGTCCGGCGCGAGCTCGGCGGCGTTCCTGATGGCCTCGAGGCGGTCGAACGCGACGAGCGTGTCCGACCTGCCGACCTGGACGATGGGCGAACAGACCTTCGATCCGAAGCGGACCTGGCTGGTCACGGATCCTCCGCGCTGGCTCATTCCGTGTATCTCGCTCTTCTTGACCTCGTAGCCCGCGAGAGCCGCGGCCTTCGCGAGCATGTCCGCGGTGAGGATGATCCCCTGTCCGCCGACGCCGACCAGTGAAACGTTGACAGTCTTCATTTCTAAATCACCTCACCTTCTTTATTGCGCCGAACGGGCAAACCTGGCGGCACTGTCTGCAGCCGGAACAGAGCGACGGATCGACCTTCATCCTGAACCGGTTCGGACCGACCTGCTCCCCGCGCGTGATCGCGGGGCATCCGAGCTGGAAGCACTTCCCGCACGCCTTGCAGACCGCGGGATCGGTCTCGACCAGCCCTTCCTTCGTGAGCTTCGCCGCTATGCGGCACGGCGCGTAGGCGACGACGAGCGCGGGCTCGTTCGAGTCCATCGCCTCGGCGAGCGTCTTCTCGAGTCCGGCGAGGTCGTCGCAGGACACCTTCGAGACGCGCTTGTAGCCCATGGCCTTCACGACCTCGTCGATCTCGGTGACGGGCGCGGGATCTCCGCAGAGCGTCCTGCCGGTTCCGGGATTGTCCTGCTGGCCGGTCATCGCGGTGATGCGGTTGTCGAGGACGATCGTGGTGACGGGAGTTCCGTTGTACCATGCGCTCAGTGCGCCGGTGAGTCCGGAATGGAAGAACGTCGAGTCGCCGAGGACGGAGCAGATGCGGCCCTTCATGCCGGCCTTCTTCATCCCGGCGGTGAGGTTGACGGACGCGCCCATGCAGATCGTCGTGTCCATCGCGTTGAGCGGCGGATTCGCGCCTAGCGTGTAGCAGCCGATGTCGCCGTTGACGACCGCTCCGAGCCTGTGGAGGACGTAGAAGACGGCGCGGTGTCCGCATCCGGCGCAGAGCGTCGGCGGACGGCGGGGGAGGTCCGCCGCCGGAGCCGGCGGAACGACCTTCGGGACGTCGCCGAGGAGCTCGCTGCGGAGGTTCTGGATGCGGTCGGCGTTGAGTTCCCAGATGTTGAGTTCGGTCTCGTGGGAGGCGACCTTGATTCCCGCCGCCTTGATCTGGTCCTCCATGAACGGATCGAGCTCCTCGACCACGACGAGGTTCTCGACGGTCCTGGAGAACTCCTCGATCATCCTGATCGGGAGCGGATTCGTCCAGCCGAGCTTGAGTATCGGGAAGTCGGGGAATATCTCCTTGACGTACTGGTATGCGACGGCGGAGGTGACGAAGCCGAACTTCGACCTGCCGTCCTCTCCGGCCTCGACCCTGTTGAACGGGGACTTCTCGGCGGCCTCGCGCATCGCCTTCGTGCGCGCCTGCGCGTCGACGCGCTGGAGGCGGGAGAACGCGGGAACGGGAATCGTCCGCCTGATGTCCTTCTTGTACGGGATGAGGTCGCGGGGCTTCGGATCGAAGTCGCCGAGGTCGACGAGCGACGAGGAGTGGCTCGTCCTCGTGGTCATGCGGATCATCACCGGGACGCGGAACTGCTCGGATATCTCGAACGCCTTCTGCGCGAAGTCGTAGGCCTCCTGGCTGTCGGACGGCTCGAGGATCGGGATGCGGGCGAACTTCGCGAGGTTGCGGTTGTCCTGCTCGTTCTGGGAGGAGTGCATTCCGGGATCGTCCGCCGAGACGAAGACCATTCCGCCCGTCGCGCCGACGTAGCAGAACGTCATAAGCGGATCCATCGCGACGTTGAGGCCGACGTGCTTCATCGCGCAGAAGCTCCTCGCCCCGCCGATGGAGGCGCCGATGGCGGTCTCCATCGCGACCTTCTCGTTGACGGCCCACTCGCAGTTCACCGTGTCCCTGAACTTCGCGATGTTCTCGAGGATCTCCGTCGACGGAGTGCCGGGATAGGCGCTCGCGACGCGGCATCCCGCCTGGGCGACGCCCCTCGCTATCGCCTCGTTTCCGCTGAGAAACAGTTTCTTTGGCTTATTCGCAGTATCTTCGTTCATTTGCAGCAATACCTTACCTTGGTTGTTTCGTCAATTATACCATTACACCCGCACGCACGCAAGGGGCGGAAAAAGGCCGCATGGCCTTTCTGTCGGCGAATTCAGGCTTTGATTTCGCGGCTCCGTAGCCGCTTCCGGTCTTGACGCGGATGCCGTCCGGCCCCCTTTCGATCCTGCGATCCAGCTCGTAGCGAACGCAATCGGAGCGACGGACGCCGAAGGTCGATGTCTCCCTCAGCATTTCCGCCGCAAGCCTGTCCGCATCCTCCGGTCTCGCAAGGACTGTCAGCCTGTTTCCCGGACGGCCCTTCTTCATGAACAGCGGGGAAAGCGAAACGTCGACCGCTCCGGCGGCGCGAAGCCTGTCGCAGGCGAAGGCGATGTCCTCGCCGGTCATATCGTCGATGTCGCAGACGAGTTCGGATATCTTTCCGTTGGGACCGCCCTTCCCGCCGCCGGAACCCGTCGTCCCCATGAATGCCCTGAGGACGTTCGGACGCCCCTCCAGCTCGCGCGTTCCGCAACCGATGCCCGTCTTCTCGACAGCGAACTCCGGCATCGCGCCGAATGATTCGGCGAAATGAACGAGTATCGCCGCGCCGGTCGGAGTCAGCAGCTCGCATTCCTCGGCACCGGAAGTGAACGGAACGCCCTTCAGGATGCCGACTGTCGCGGGAGCCGGGACGGGAAGGACTCCATGCGCGCACTTGACGAATCCGCCACCGACCTCCGGAACGGACGCGAAAATACGGTCTGGCGCAAGCTCCTCGACGAGGAGAGACGCTGCCGCCACGTCCGCTATCGCGTCCAACGCGCCGACTTCGTGGAAATGCACCTCGGACGCCGGAACGCCATGCGCTTCGGACTCCGCCTTCGCGACGAGTCCGTAGATCGCCTTCGCATGACCCTTTACGGCGTCGGACACCTTCAGCGAATCAATCGCATGCTCGATCTCGTCCGGCGTCGCGTGATGATGTTGCCCGTGGTGATGACGCCCTTCGCCGTCGTGGTGATGCAGATCGTGTCCGTGATGATGTCCGCGCCCCTCGACTTCTCCGTGCACGGAGACGGCGACATGCGTTCCCGCGAGTCCGCCGCGCGAAGTCTTTTCCGCGGAGAACGAGACTCCATCGAGTCCCATCGCGTTGAGCCGCGCGAGCGATGCGTCCATGTCGGGAACGAGTCCAAGCAACGCCCCCGTCACCATGTCCCCCGCGGCGCCGCAGCGCGCGTCGAAGTAAAGTGCCTTCATCTGTGGTTTATCCTCGAGGCGACGACGGCCGCCCCGAAGCCGTTGTCTATGTTGACTATGCTCACGCCGGAGGCGCACGAGTTGATCATCGAAAGAAGCGCGGCGATTCCGTCGAACGCCGCGCCGTACCCGACGGATGTCGGGACCGCGACCACCGGACACGCGACAAGTCCGCCGACCACCGTCGCGAGCGCACCCTCCATCCCGGCGATCGCGATGACGACGCTCGCCCGCTGCAGCTCTTCGACGTGCGCGAGCAGGCGGTGGATTCCCGCGACGCCGACATCGTATATTCTGAGGATTCTGTTGCCGAGCGCCTCGGCGGTGACCGCGGCCTCCTCGGCGACCGCGCCGTCGCTGGTTCCGCCGGTCACGATCGCAATCTCGCCCCTGGCGTCAGGCTCGGGGAATTCTCCGACTGCGGCGATGCGCGCCCTCTCGAAGTACCGCGCCTCGGGAATCGCGGCGACAAGCTTCGGGAACTTCTCGGAGTCCATGCGCGTCACAAGGACCGGCCGGCCGGACATCGTCTTCAGGCGTCCGACGATGGCGATGATTTCGTCAGCGGTCTTGCCTGCGCCGTAGACTACCTCGGAGAGTCCCTGACGCATTTCGCGATGACGGTCGAGCTTTGCGAAGCCGAGATCCTCGAACGGCTCCGCGCGAAGCCTGGCGACGAGCTCGTCCGCTGACATTTCACCGCGGCGGAACGATTCGAGATCGCGCTCGAGTTCGGACTTCGTCATCGGATCAGACTACTTCTTCCGGACGTCGTAGCGGAATTCCACCTTGACGGGCCCGCTGATCGGCAGGACGTCGTAGACCGCCCTGCCGCCAACCGCCGGGAAGCGCGCGAAATGCTTCCCCTGCGAGACGGCGACGCTGTCCACGTTCTCCGGAACGGACGTGACAAGCGTGAGCGGAAACCTGTAGACCGCCGCATCCGTCGAGCATGCGAGATCGACCACGAAGCCGTCCTTTGCCGCCTCGACGCCCTTCACCTTCGCGCCGTCGCGCTCCTTCTCGTAGTCCTGGACGTCCATCGACGCGCCCGTCCACAGCCTGCCGTCCGCATGGCGGCGCGCCAGTTCGCGAACTATCAATTCGTGCTCGCCCGCGGGGAAGCGGAACCAGTCCCCGCCGACTCCGTGCATGAGCAGCTTCTCGAAGGTTCCGTTCTTCTCGGCGGAGTCCATGTCGCGGACCGCGTCCGCAAGCGAGAGGTGCGTCTTTCCGCCGACCCTCTCCTCGGTGAAGACCTTGTCGTCGTCCGGACGCGGATCGCAGTGCGTCTCGGCAAGAACCCGAGCGACCTCCTCCGGCGTCAGCTTCCACGGAACGCCGCCGGGGCGCGCGAACGAAATGCGGGCGTCGCCGGGGAGTCCGAGCCCCTTGCGTATGTAGTCCGCATTTCTTCCGATTTCCTTCACGGCGTGTTCGTAGTTGGTCGCTCCGCAATGGCTCCACGTGTGGTTCGCGAGGCGTATCGTGTCCATATGGCGACGGGCGAAGTCGATCCATGCAAGGCCTCCGGCAGGATTCTTCTCGAACCATCCGAAGCAGATGTAGAAACTCCCGGGAACGCCGTACTTGACGAGCACGGGCGCGGCAAGCTCCAGTGCGCTCGCGGTGCCGTCGTCGTAGTAGAGCGCGTACGCGCCCTTCGCGTCCCCGCTCCATCGCGCCACGCGCGTCGCGAACGTTCCGTCCGCGGCGGAAACGGTTTCCGCCGCATTGATCTTGCCTGCCGAAAGCACCGCAGCAGCGGCGAGCATCGCAAAGCATGTACTCTTCATCATCCCTTTCCCCCTGATTGTTCCCTTTATTGGCCTTGAAATCATTCGCCGGCCCCCGGCGTTGCCCTGACGCGGAAGAATCTCGCGGACGCATCGGGCGGCGAAACCCAGTCCGCCGGGTTCGTCGAGAGCGTCGACGAGCCCTCTATGACATAGTTGTTCGTAACGCCGTCTATCGCGTTCGTCGGACACCACCCCACGACCGGCGATCCGTCGACCATGCTGATCGTCGCGTAGAAGCGCGACTCGGAATTCGTCGGATCCGTTCCGGCAAGATACTCCGCCCAGGCGGAATATCCGTCGCCGTCGGAGTCCGTCTCAGCGAGAGCGCTGTATCCGCCGAGATCGGACGCAGCCCCCGAATAGTACTCGTCGAGCCACGTGAACGGAACGGCGACCTCGTTCGTCGTCGCGGAAGGACCGCCGGCATACGTGACGACAACCTGGTCGACGACCGCAAGATTGGGAACTGGAATCCCGTCTATCTTCCAATCACCGTAACGTCCCCCGGCGAGATCGGAAAAGCCTATGACAAGGGAATGCACGCCGGAGTCAAGATTGAAAGAAACCTGCGTCCACTCCTGATCCGAGAGCCTATTGCATTCGGAATGTTCCTCCACTCCGTCAATCTTGACAAAGAAAGTCGCATAGGCCTTGCGAGTCGCATACCAGAAAGATACGGTTGCAGGCCCGACTATCGAGGCGGAAAGCTCTGCCACCCTGGGATAATAACTTTTCGCATCTGCATAGTCCTGGACCAGGACGGCATCGACGCCATCGTGCGTATTCGTCGTCTCCGCCTCCCATGTCCAATCTGAGGTTGTCGTCCATACGAGACCCGGAGTATCGAGCGCGGCGGCGAGTCCGCTGATGACATAGGCTGCGCTCGTTATCAGGCTCGGACTCATTCCGTCCTTGTATGCACGCGCCTTTACCGTGCATCCGTCCTTGATGGTTATCG
>JAFONM010000071.1 GCA_017418445.1 Kiritimatiellia bacterium | reverse complement strand
CGCGGTCACCTTGCCGAACATGACGAGCTCCTGTCCGGGTCCGACGGTTATCGAGGGATAGTCCCGATTCGCCGGCTCGAGCAGCACGTACGTCCGCCGACGTCCCTTGGCGTCGACCTTTGAAACCCTCCTGTACGTCTTCACGGTGAACTCGCCGTCCACGGCCGCGATGACGACGTCGCCTTCCGCGGGAGTGAGCGAGCGATCAACGACAAGGATGTCGCGGTCCTGAATGCCGCGGCCGATCATGGAATCGCCGGCCACGCGAACGAAGTACGTCGCCGCGGGACGTTTCACGAGCAGTTCGTTGAGGTCGAGCGGCGGCTCAAGGTACTGCTCTGCGGGCGACGGGAATCCCGCCACCACCGATCCCGCTACCTGTGCCCTTGCGCTCATCTTACGATTGTCCGCCGTCGGGAGTTTCCGCCCTGCTCCTGCGCCTGGACGGAGGCTCCAGTATCCAGCGCTTGTTGAACCAGAACCACTGCTCCGGATACTGGCGGATCTTTTCGTCGAGGAGCTTCATCACCTCCCGTGTAAGCCTGGCCGACTCCGCCTTCGCATCCTTCGCCTCCGGATCGGGCCGGAGGGTCGCTATGTGCTCGAAGACGTGCTTCCCCTTCTCGCGGCGCATGGCGGCGACGACGATGGGCGAACCGCATTTGACGGCGAACATGGCGCCCGCGTGCGAGACGTTCGCCCTCGCCCCGAAGAAGTCGACCTCGACGTCCTCTTCCTTGGCGCGGAGGTCCGGGAGAATCGCGAATGCGCGTCCGGACTGGATCCTGCGCTTGATGTCGACGAGGGTCCTGGCGCTTCCGCGCTCGAACACCTCTATGTCGCAGTACTGGCTCTTCATCCAGGCGTTGATCTTCGGATTCCGCTGCTTCGCGGCTATGGAGCAGAGGGGCAGCCCGTACTTCGCCATCGACCACGCAGCCATGTACCAGTTCCCGGAGTGCGGAACCATTATGACGACGCCGCGCCCCTCGTCCACGTACGACTGCAGCCTGTCCTTGTAGAGGCGGCCGTCCACGACGTGCCTGTCCATCCACTCCCTGTCGAGCTTCGGAGCGCGCATCATCTCGACTCCGTTCTGGAGAATGTTCGCGAAGCTCTTCCACGCGATCCTCTTCAGCTCGCGGCGAGGACGCTCCGGAAAGACGAAATGGAGCCGCTCCATGGTCCGCGAATGGTTGACGCGGAGTACGTTGAAGATGAACCATCCGGATGCGGACGCTATGGCCATCGCGATCCGGTACGGGATGGCATTCGCGACCGCGCAGCCGAGGCGAAGGCTCGCGTATTCGAAGTTGACGGCAAATGCGCTTTTCTTGCTCATCTCATTCAGAGACCATCTCGAGGGAATCCCAGTCGATCGCGCCCTCGAAGACGCGCTTCACGGGACCGGTGAGCCTGATCGAGGAGAAATTCTCGCCGTCGTACTCGCCGTCCACGACGAGGTCGTATCCCTTGACGGTCGCCACGTGGACGGGGAATTCGAGTCCGTAGTCCGCGACGCCGATCACCGCGGAGGCGACGGCTCCCGTTCCGCATGCGCCCGTCTCGGCCTCGACGCCGCGCTCGTAAGTCCGCACCTGGACGCGGTTCGGCTTGCGATAGACGACGAAGTCGACGTTCGTCCCGTCGGGGGCGAACTCCTCGGAGCGACGGATCCGCCCGCCCTCGCCCTCGACGTCGACCTTCGCAAGATTGTCGACGACGACTATCCTGTGCGGAACGCCGGCGACCACGAAGTCGTCGCGCAGGTCGTGCGGTTCGGGCATGGATATCCTGACGAGTCCGCTTTCGAGGATTTCCGCACTCAGATAGCCCGCCGCCGTCTCGAACCTCATCCTGTCCGAAGAGACGGCGCCTATATCCTTCGCGAACGCGGCGACGCACCTCGCGCCGTTGCCGCACAGGTCGGCCTCGGTCCCGTCAGGATTGAAGAAGCGCATCCTGAAGTCGGCGGAGTCGGACTTCTGCACTATTATGACGCCCTCGCATCCCACGCCGTCGGGTCTCGTCGCCATGGCGGCGATCCGGCGGTGGTCGTCTATGGGGAACGATCCCTCCCTGTCGTCCACAAGGACGAAGTCGTTCCCGGCGCCGTGCATCTTCACAAAACGTATAGTCTTCATCGTCAGAACCCCAGTATGGCGTTGTACCAGTCGATCGGCGCGGGTGGCATGTTCGCGCCGCCCGTAAGATTCACGAGATCGACCATGATGTTGAAGGCCTCGTCGAGGACGATGTCGTTCGAGCGCGTGCGCGCCCTGCGGCGCGAGGACCTGGGCTTGTCTCCGGACGACTCGTCCTCGTCGCCATCACCGCCGTTCTCCTCCAGCTCGCGCACGCTGCGGTCGGACTTCATCTGCGCCTTGCGCTTCCCGCGTTCGAGCGGAACCTCCACGCGGTCGTAGAAGGCCTTGTAGTCGGCGACGTTCCTGACGTGCTTCTGGTAGCGCTCGTTCTTCGCGGTGCGCGCGGCGGAAAGGTCGGCGAGCCTGGGGACGTAATCCGGGAGATTCCACGCCTTGCGGACCCTCGGCGGCCTTATGTGCGAGAACGGAAGCGCGTACGGCAGCTTCTCCTCGCCGATCTCCAGCGAGTCCAGGAAGGACGGCAGATGGATGTCCGAGGCCACACCCTTCACCTGCGTGGAATCCCCGTTGACGCGGTAGAAGCGCATGGTCGTGATCTTTGCGGAACCGTATCCGTCACGCTCGGATCCGACAGGCATGACGCTCTGCACCGTCCCCTTGCCGTGCGTCCTCGAGTCTCCAAGAACTATGGCGCGTCCGACGTCCCGCAGGTGCCCGGCGACGATCTCGGACGCCGAGGCGCTGCTGCGGTCGATGAGAACGATCACGGGCTTCCTGTAGGCCACGGTGTTGTTGCGGTCGATCTGGAGAGGCATCGAGGATACGGCGTCGCGCACAAGGACGACGGGGCCGCTCGGGACGAACAGCGCGGACATCCTGAGCGCCTCCGGGAGACTTCCGCCGCCGTTCCCGCGCAGGTCGAGGATCATTCCGTCCGAGTTCTCGGTATTGAACCTCTTGATGTACTGGAGGACGTCGTTCGCGCAGCTGACGTATCCCTCGTCTCCGGGATTGCGGTCCATGGATCCGTAGAACTCCGGCACATGGACGTAGCCGATGCGGAATTCGCGCGCGTCCATGGACACGCGCTCCACGCGTCCCGTGGTGCGCTGGTCGTCGAGCTGTATCTCGTCGCGGACGAGCTCGATGCGCTTGCGGCTCGTGCCTGCGGGGTCGTTCCGCGGGACGATTTCGAGAGTGACCCTGGTTCCCTTCTCGCCGCGGATCTTGTGGACCGTCTTCCTGAGAGGCTGCCACATGACGTCCTCCATCCTGCCGCCCTCCTGCTGGACGCCGACGATCTTGTCGCCCTCCTTGATGCGTCCGTCGCGGCCCATCGGTCCGCCGGGCATGATCTCCACGATCTTGATCATTCCGTCGTCGAAGGAGAGGACAGCGCCGACGCCGCAGAGCTTGAGGTTCATGTCCATGTCGAAGTCCTCCTTCGTCATCGGCGACATGTAGTCCGTGTGCGGATCGCACGCCCTCGAGACAGCGGAGAGGTAGGTCTGGAGGATGGTCTCGTCGTCGGACTGCGTAAGCGCGGTCAGCAGCGCCCGGTAGCGCTTGACCACGCTTTCCCCGGGAGTCGGCAGCGGCTCCGGCGGAAGCTCGTCCGTCGCGTTCGTCGACGCCTCGGCAGGCAGCGACGCGGCGTCCGCGGCGATTTCGGGAAGCGCCGCGTTCGTGGACGCAGCCGTGGCCGGCGGCTCGCCGGAGACGGCCGCATGGACGTCGTTCGAAACCGCGGCGGCCGTCTTGTTCGTCTCGGCGGCGGCCTCCTCCGCGTCGAGTTCGCGGGACAGGATGGTCACGAGAAGTTCGTTCTTGATCCGCCTGCGCCACAGCTCGTCGGCCTCCTCGCGGGTCTCGGGCCACGGATCGTTCTCGCGCTTGTATGAGTACGTCTCGTCGACCGAGAAGTCCGGCGTCCCGTTCACGACCAGGTTCGTCGCGAAGGCGACGCGCTCGTTCAGCCGCCTGCAGTAGATGTCGTACACCTCGCGTCCGAAGGAGACGTCGCCGGACTTGATCTCGTCGTCTATCGTGAACTCGTGGGCCGAGAGCCTCCTCACGTCCTCGGCGAGGAACACGGCGTGGTCGGCGTCGTAGATCGACATGAGGTTCGTCCACGCGCGCTGCGACATCGAGTCGTCGAAGCGCTGTCTCAGGACATGCCGGTTCTCGAGCATGGAGACGAGAATCCTGGAGATTTCGCCGTCGCGCTCCGCCTGGGACTCCTCCTCCTCGGCGACACAGGGCATGGCGGCGGCCAGCAGCGGCAGGATTGCAAGGACAGCTCTTTTCATCTGCAGTTCTCCATGAGGCTTACAAGACGTTCGAGATCGGCGGGCGGCAGCACGACGCGGTCCGTGCCGAAGCTCGTCTTCACGTCGCAGGAATTGATCACCACCACGCCGCGGACCTCCGCTATGTGCGAGACGAAGGTGTCGGAGGCGAACACGAGGACCGGCGTGACGTCGCCCCTCCAGCCGATCTTCGCGAGGGCGGACTTCACGCGCGAGGCCTCCTTGAGCGCCTGCGAAAGCGGATTGCGGTTCGGAACGCGCCCGTTGACGAGGACGTATCCCTCCTCTATCGTCACGCGTCCCCGCCAGTTCTTCGTCTCGACGGCGTAGACTCCGGCGGGTCCCACCACCACGTGGTCCACGTGGAGCCTGCCGGCGACGAAGTCGTTGAACACGTGGTACTTGTCCGGAAGCCCCTTGAGTATTCCCGACACGCGCTCCTCTCCGCGCGCGCCGACGAAGAACCTCTCTATGCGGCGCATGCCGTAGACGAGACTGAGGCATATCTCGCCGAGCGCCACGGCGACGACCACCATGCCGACGAACGGCTGGGGCATGAACAGCCAAGCCGCGGCGCCGAAGCCTGCGACGAACATGCCGAGGAACAGCGGCCACATCCCGGCGACCGTCCCCTTTACGCGGGCCCATTCTCCCGCAACTCCGTGAATTCTAGCCATTGTGTCTGTCTTCCGTTCTCACCGGGGTTTCGCTCCGCCTGATTTTTCCGACGATCGATTCGACGTCGAGTCCGTACGCCTTCTCGAGCTCTGCGACCGAGCCGTGCGGAATGAACTCGTCGGGCCAGCCGAACTTCAGATCGGCGCCGATCGCCTCGCCTAATCCGCACGCGACGGAGCCGTTCTCCAGCGAGACGACAGTCATGCCGGCGGCGCGTTCCTTCGCGAGGAGGTCCGCGTCGAACGGCTTGATGTAGCGCGCGTGGACCGCGACGCCGCCGATCCTCTTCGCGACGTCACGCGCCTTTCCGAGCCAGTCTCCCGTCGCCCAGACGGCGTATTTCGCGTCCGCGGGGGCGGGAGTTCCGTCCGTGGCGGCGTCGTCCGCGGCAGGAGGGCATCCCCTCGGATACCTGATCACCGTCGGCCCGTTGCGTGCAAGCGCCTCGTCGAGAAGCGCGGCGAGGTCGTCCGCGTCCTTCGGTTCGCAGATGGTCAGATTCGGGATCGCCCTGAGCATGGCGATGTCGTACAGGCCCTGGTGGGTCATTCCGTCCGCGCCCACGACCCCGGCGCGGTCCACGCAGAACACGACGGGAAGCTTCGCGATCGCGACGTCGTGCATCACCTGGTCGACGGCGCGCTGGAGGAATGTCGAGTAGACCGCGACGACGGGACGGAGTCCGCCGATCGCGAGCCCTGCCGAGAACGCGACGAGATGTCCCTCGGCTATGCCGACGTCGAAGAACCGCGACGGATTCTCCCTGGCGAAACCGGCCAGCCCGGTGCCGTCCTCCATCCCCGCCGTGAGCGCCACGACGCGTTCGTCGCGCGAGGCGGCGCTCGCAAGCGCGCGTCCGAACGCCGCGCTCCAGTCGTCCTTCGCCTTCGGACGTTCACCGGCCTCGGCCGCCGCGCGGTCGAACGGACCGACCCCGTGCCAGAGCCTCGGATGGCTCTCGGCCGGCGCGAATCCACGGCCCTTCCTCGTGACTACGTGCACGATTACGCTGCGCTTGTCCTCCTTGGCGACGGTGAGCGCCGCCGCGAGCGCGAGGGTGTCGTGCCCGTCCACCGGACCTATGTACCTCAGGCCGAACTGCTCGAAATAGCGGCTCCCGAGGAACAGCGACTTCACCCGGCTCTCTATGGCGTGGTAGGCGCCCCTGAGGAACGTGAGCTTCATCGCATGTCCGGCCCTCTCCGCGGCCGCCTTCACGCGGTTGTAGCGCACACCGGATATGAGCCGTCCGAGGAATCGCGAGAAGCTCCCCGTGGGCTTCGATATGCTCATTCCGTTGTCGTTCAGGACGAGGATCACCTTCCTCGTCGCGGCGGCGCAGTTGTTCAGGGCCTCGAAGCTCGTGCCGTTCACCAGCGACGCGTCGCCCACGACCGCGACTATGCTCTCGTCGGTCCCCTTCCTGTCCCTGGCCGCCGCGCAGCCTTCCGCCACGGAAAGGGCGACGCCCGCGTGGCCGGAGACGGCGACGTCCGTCCGGGACTCTGCGGGATTCGGGAAACCCGAGATTCCGCCGAACTTCCTGAGCGTCGCGAAACCGTCCTCCCGGCCGGTCAGCAGCTTCCACGCGTACGCCTGGTGTCCGACGTCCCATATGACCTTGTCGACGTCGGGATCGAACACTTCGTACAGCGCCATCGCAAGCTCCACCGCGCCGAGGGAGGATGCGAGATGTCCGCCGTTCCTGGAAACGGTGTCGATTATCCGCTCGCGTATCTCCTCGGCTGTCACCGGCCGGTCCTCCTCCGGTAGATTCCGAGAGTCGTCGCGTTCTGCCCGAACCTCTCGATGGTCGACTCGAGTTCGTAGCGCCTGTCGACGATGGCACGAAGTTCGCCCTGCTCCTCGGCGCTGCGCTCGCTGCACGTCGGCGGCTTCACAGCGAACGAATAGCCGGAGATGGCGGCGACGGGAGACGGCGCCGAATCGAGAAGCCTGCGCCAGTCGTCCATCTCCAGTTGGCTGAACGGGCCCATCTCGAGTCCGTCGGGGACCTTTCTTCCCGTCTCGATCGCGAGATAGAGGTCCTGCGTGAGCAGCGTGTCGCCGCCAGGATCGAGCCTCTCCACTTCGCGCGCGGCATCCTTCAGGAGGAACAGTTCGGGCTTCTCCTTCCTGAGCGTCCAGAACCTGTCCTGTCCGTCGGTGGACCACCTCTCGAGAAGCGGAGAGCCGAAGGAAGAGGCGAAGGCAAGACCCAGCGTCAGCAGGACTATGCGCCCCGTATCCGCCGCACGGGAGACGGCAAGCTCAGCGGCCACGACCGCGAGGAGCCCGACAATCGGCACCTGGTAGTCCTCGTATGGAAACGGAGCGAGCATCTGAACGCCGAATACGGCGAGGAATCCGACGAGGGTCGTCGTCAGGATGAATCGCGTGTCGGACTTCGGAACGCGCCCGACGCCGAGTCCGAACAGTATGAACACGGGAAGATACCACCTGACGAGCCTGCTTAGGCTCCCCACGACGAAGACCGGCGAGAATCCACCGCGCGCGGCATGATATTTCTGCGCCGCGACAAGTCCGGCGAACGCGCCGGAGTCGACGACGAACGGCCCGTAGACGAGGGCGAGCCCCAGGACTCCGCCGATGCCGAACCAGAGGAACGTCCACCTGAAGCGCCTGAACGAGAAGAGGAGGGCGAATCCGCCTGCGGCGAGGAGCGCTCCGAGGCTTATCCTGGTCCCCGCGGCGAAGGCGAGCGCAAGGCCGGCGGCGAACGCAAAGGCCGCCCTCGTGCGCCCGCCGGAAAGGACGGACTTCGCCAGCAGATGGAATCCGCCGATTGCGAAGAGCGCGGCGAGCGCGTAGGTCTTGGGAATCGCGACGTAGTAGAGGTGGTACAGGTTGCAGGCGAGAAGCATAAACACGACGACGCCGGCGGCGTCCTTCCTTCCCTCCGGGGCGAGAAGCCTCGCAAGGGCGACCGCAAGGAGGCAGCCCGCCAGGCCTATCGAAACGGTGAGCATGCGCGCGCCCAGGAGCCCGAAGGAGTTCCAGACGAAGGCGAAGACGGAATAGACTACAGGCATGAGGGGACCCTGCGTGTAGGCAAAGTCCCTGTACGGCATTCGTCCTTCGCCGACCAGCCTCGCGGCGTACAGATACCATCCCTCGTCCTGATTCAATCCCCCAAGCGTCACGGCGGCGACGGAGAGAATCAGGGCTGCTAAAACAGCTGGAATGACGAAACGTTTCATTGTCCTTTTACCGGACGCCGCCGTTGGACTTGGCGAGCTTCTTCAGCTTGCCCGCGAAGGACAGCCGCTCAAGTGCGGTCAAATGGTCCACGTAGAGGACGCCGTCGAGGTGGTCCAGCTCGTGCTGTATCGCCCTTGCGAGGAATCCGCGGGCGGTCACGACCTGAGGCCGGTTCTCCTCGTCGATGTACTGGCACGTCACTTCCTTCGCGCGGGTGACCGATCCGCCGATTCCGGGGAAGCTGAGGCAGCCCTCCTTCTCGCATTCGGACCCGTTCCGGGCGATGATTTCTGGATTGAACAGCTTCAGCGGCATCTGCACCGGGGCGTTGAATGCGGCGTCCTCGCCCTTGTCGCAGCCCTCCGGGATGTCGATGACGCACATCCTCTCGAGACGGCCGACCTGCTGGGCCGCGAGCCCGACACCGCCCGCCTCGTGCATGGTCTCTATCATGTCGTCCGCGAGCGTCCTGAGCTCGTCGGTTACGACCGGGACTGGCGAGGACTTCTCGCGAAGGACCTTCTCGCCGTACTTGAAAATCCTGAGGATCATGACTTGCCGGTGCTCCCGAAGCCGCCGGCTCCGCGATCGGTCTCGTCGACTTCCTCGACCTCGACGACCTGCGCCTGCGTGACCGGCGCAACCACGACCTGAGCGATCCTGTCGCCCTTCGAGACCCGGAAGTCCTCGTCTGAGGAATTGAAGAGTATGACGCCGACCTCGCCGCGGTATCCGGCGTCGATGGTTCCTGGGGTGTTCAGGACGGTAACGCCCTTCTTGAGGGCAAGTCCCGACCTGGGCCTGACCTGGGCCTCCCATCCGGGTTCGAGCGCGAACACGAGTCCGGTATGGACGAGCGCGCGCCCTCCGGCGGGAATCGTCATGTCCTCCACGCTTCTCACGTCCATCCCGGCGTCATCCTCGCGCTGATAGGCGGGAAGTACCGCGTCGGGATCGATGCGCTTTACGCGAAGCGTCATTCGGCGTCCTCGGACTCCACGGGAGCCTCTTCGACGGCAGGCTCTTCCTCGTACTTGTAGCCTAGGCGCACAAGGTTGCTCCTGAGCCACTCGGCGCGCTTCTTGATGAACTTGAACTGCGGGTCCTGGGCCGCGAGCCGCGGGATTGCGAATTCGCGTGCGCCGAGGACTCCGAGCGCGACCTGGCCCGCGTCCGCCTGGAGGAGAGCAAGCTCCCCGTCGGTGCGGTTCTCGCAGACGACGACGAATCCGCGGCAGACGCCGGTCGGGACCAGATCGGAAACCTCGCCCTTGTTGAGTCCGGACGCGGCGCGCATGACGCCCATGGCGTTCGGAATCTTCGGCGCCTCGGGATCGCTGCGGCTGAATGTGACGGAACCCGTGACGTTGGAAGTCGCGAGCACGGCTTCTGCGCCCTTCTTCACGAGCGCGGCCACCTTGTCGTCGAAGGCCTTCTGGCGTGCGTCGCGGAGCGCCGGGGCCTTTATGAGCTCCTTGGCCTCGTCGAACGTCGCGGCATGCGCGGCGCTGGTCTCGACGGACTCCACCAGCCACACCTTGCAGGACTTGCGTGCGCACATGAGCGCATAGCGGTTGTGGTTCTCGGAGGATCCGTCGAGTCCCGAGACGAGAAGCTCCGCGTCTTCGGCGCCGAGGAACACGTCTGCGGCCGGCGTCGTGAATCCCGGAACGATCTCGCCAGACACCTCGGCCGAGACCCATCCTGTCTCGGAGACCTTGAGTCCGTCCTCCTTCGCGATCTCGTCGATTATGGACGGACGTGCGGCGGCGCCCTCGGACTCGTCGGACAAGGCAGCCTCGTTCTCGTCGTAGACGCGCGACGACAGCGAACCGTCGCCGTTGTCATCGAAGTACTTCTGCAGGAAGCGCTCCTCCCTGATGGACTTCGTTATTTCGTCCTTGACCTCTGCGAGCTCCCTGACGGTAACGACGCCGTTGGTGTCCGTGTCGGTATAGAGCTCGCCCTTGTCGAGCTCGTAGCGCTCGGAGACGTCCTCGTCGGACACGGAGACCTTTGCGGCCAGGTTGGTGTCGGACAGGTCGAACAGCACATAGCGGAGCTTCATCCTCGACGGGACGGCGAGCCGCCCGGGATTGTCCTCGAACCACTTCCTGAGTCCCTCATCGTCGACCTTCACGGCGTCGGCCTCCTCCTTCGTCTGCGAGAACGACGCGACGCGCACCGTGAACTTGTCCGTCATGTCGTGCCCGAGCTGGTCGGCCTCCATCGGCGAAATCCAGGCAGAGGCGTTCATGTAGGCCGAGATTCCCTCGAATACCTTCATGTTCTCGCGGTAGGTCTCCTCGAACGCATTCATCGGAAGCCCGTATGCGCGGCCGACCTCCGCCGCGTACCGCTTGGGATCGTTGTCGAAATTAGGAAGTATGCTCTCGCGTATCGCCTCGCCGAGCCTGGCGTCGGACACGTCGATTCCCGCATCCTCGAACGCCGCGATCGCGCCGTACATCTCGTCCTTCTCCTCGGACGTGGCGCCGGTGTCGCGCCCCGTCATCCTGCCGAGGAGTCCGACCACGTTCTCGGCCGCCATCACCCTCTTCGCGCTGTACTTTACCGATAGATCGCCCAGCTTGGAATCCGTGGACACGGAACCCGACTTGTCGCGGTCGTAGAACATGAAGTCGAAACAGAACGCACCCGAGACGAGAAGAGCGAAAACGCCCCAAACACACTTGTTGCGTATGAGTTTGTTGAACTGAAGGATTACCATTTGGTTACTTTGTGCTTTCTTTTTGTTTTACTGAAAATCCTGCCGCCACCGCCGTCAGAACTCAAATTCATCCGAGCCGGAGTCGGAAGACCCCGTCGCATCGCCGGAGGACGAGTCGTCGGCGGCGGACCCTTCCGTCGATTCCGCATCGGCGTCCGTCGCATCCATTTCGGAAGCCTGCTGCTCCGCAATCTGCGCGGCCTTCTTGGCGAGCTCCTCGCGCTCCTTGCGGGTCGTCGGACCGATCTCGCCGGAATTGACCTCGAACATGTTCTCGGCGAAAGCGCAGCGGTTCCTGAGCTCGCCCTTTGAGTCGAACGTCATGATCGTCACCGCGAGGTTCTTGCCGACGGCGGGCTTCGCGCGGTGGATGCGGACCGTGGTCTTCGGAGAGAGCTTCCAGTCGAGCGTCCTCGCCTTGATCTTCTTCTCGCCCGTCGAATAGTCCTTGTCCTGGAAGAGGCCCTGGTCGAGCTGCATCAGCACGTCGCCGCGCGAGCCGAAGAGCACGGTCGTGAGCTGGTCCTCGCTCGTGCGGATCCTGATTTCGTTCGCCGCCTTCATCGCGGGCGCCTTGAAGTGCCGGCCCTCGACCGACAGAGTCTGCGTCACGCAGCGAATCACCGCCTCGTCGCCGTCGCCGGTCTTCCGGTACGTGTAGCGCGATTCGCCTATGGCGCTCGTGACCGAGAATCCGGGGGCGTTGACCGTGAACCATCCCTCCGGGAGATCCTTAGGAAGCTTCACCGTGATCGTGCCCGAGACGAGGTTGATCGCGCGAGTCTTCTCGTCGAGCTTCTGCGCACGGGTGGAGAACGAGGCCGCGCCGCGGATGACCACCTCGGCCTCTGGGCCGAACTTTATGCGCAGGCGGGAATCCCTGCTTGACGTCCTGAATGTCGAGCCCAGGGGATAGTAGCGCCCCTCCACGATGTCCTTCCACTCGCCCTCGCTCGGAACGAACACTTCCGCGCGCCCCTCGAGCTCGCGGCAGAACGGAATCAGATGGAACACGCGCGCGGGGACCTTCTTGGCCGGGGCCCCTTCGGCCGCCTCGCCCTCGCCTTCGCCGGCCGAGTCGGACTCGTCCTCGACCGCTCCGCCTGCGGAATCGTCCTCCACCGACTCGCCCGCGGAATCGGAGTCGGAGAAAAAGTCGCCGTCCTCACCGTGCGCCGCGGCGAGCGTGAACACTGCCGCAGTCGCGGCGACGATACGGATTATCGACTTCATCCCTTGCCCTTTCGAATTTGTTTTTGTCCGTTAGACGAGATGCGCACCCTCGGAAGGCTTGATGAGGCTGCAGACCGGCTCGTCGCCGAACTTCGCCTTGTACTCCTTCGTGATCTGCGCGGAAATCCTGTCGGCCGCCGACGGATCGACGAGGAGGCAGCAGCTGCCGCCGAATCCGCCGCCGGAAAGGCGGGCGCCGTAGACCTCGGGAATCGCCTTGGCGGCGTCGACGATCGCATCGAGCTCCTCGCAGGAGTTCTCGAACCAGTTGCGGCTCGATTCGTGAGAATCGAACATCAGCGCGCCGAAGCCCTTGAGGTCGCCCTTCTCGAGGAGCGCGGCACCCTGAAGGACGCGCTCGTCCTCGCCGATCGGATGCACCGCGCGCTTCGCGGTCGTCTCGTCGAGTCCGCCCCTGTAGAGGACCCACTCGGCCATCGTGACGTCCCGCAGGTGGGTGACGGGATGCCTGAGGACGCCGGCGAAGTGCTGTGCCGCATCCTCGCACGCCTTCCTGCGAGAGGCATACGCGCCGTCGACGAGGGCGTGCTTGGCGTTGGACTTGACCATCATGAACGCGACGGACGGACCCATCGAGACCGTCTCGAACTCGTTGGTGCGGAAGTCGCTCTTGACGAGCGCGCCCTCCCTGCCGTACATCGAGGACGCCTGGTCGAGGAGCCCGCACGGGCAGCCGGCGAACGTGTGCTCCGCCTTCTGTCCGATCTTCGCCATCGTCGTCCTGTCCTTCTCGATGCCGTAGAGCCTGGAGAGCGCGAGGACCGTGCACATCTCGAGCGCGGCGGACGAGGAAAGTCCGGCGCCGAGCGGTATGTTGCCGAGGAACGCGCCCTTCCAGCCGTGCGGAGCCTCGGCGGGCCTGCCGTCGAAGAGCCAGTTGAAGGTGCCGGTGACGTAGTTCTGCCAGGTCATCTCCTTCGCCGGGGCGACCGTCTTCGTCGTAAACCGCGCCGTCTCCATGAGGTCCGCCGCCGTGAGCTCGCACGAGTCGTCGTCCGACTTCGCGACCGCGAAGAAAGTCCCCTTGTCTATGGCGGCCGAGAAGACATAGCCCTCGTTGTAGTCGGTGTGGTTGCCGAGCACCTCTATGCGGCCGGGCGCGTACGCCACGTACTCCGGCTTCGTCCCGTAGAGCTTCTCGAACTTCTCGACGAGTTCGTCGTAAACCTGCTTGTTCTGCATGGCACTCCCCTTTCTGTCAACTGCAAACCACCGTCCGCAATCTCACTTCACCCGCTCTTCGATGTCCTTCGGCGGCTTCGAGAGGAAGGCCGAGTAGACGAACAGGTAGCCGAGCGCCAGGACCGGGATCGCGTAGGACCACATGAACGCGGACGTGGACTTCGCGGCGAGCTCCGCCGTGACGACGACGTCGGCCGCGATCTTGCCGCCCGCCGCTCCGGCGAGGGTGCTCTGCACGAGAGGAAGGATTCCGCCGCCGACGACCATCACCATGAAGAGACCCGAGGCCGCGGCGGTGTACTTGCCGAGCTTCTCGGTCGCGAGGTTGAAGGTCGAGGGCCACATGATCGAGGTCATGAGGCCGCAGATGGCGAAGAGCACCGCGGTCAGGGGCACCTGCACGACCTGGATGACGGGGCCTTTGTCGCTGAGCTTGTGGAAGAAGTCGAGGACGAACATCTTGGAGTCGATGCCGGTCGTCATGGTGCCGACGACGATCAGGCAGATCGCGACGAACGTCGTGAACGTCATGAGGGCGCGAGACGAGATCTTGCCGCCGATGAAGGCGCCGATCGTGCGCCCGACGAGCATGAGGAACCAGTAGGAGCCGGCCATGAGGCCGCCGATCGTGGCCGCGCTGGCGACGATGCGGGGGTCGGAGGACGTCATGAGCGGACCGCCCTTGGACGAAAGCCAGAGGTCCATGGTCGCGGGAATGCCGATCTCGATGCCGACGTACATGAAGATGCCGATGACGCCGAGGAGGCAGTGGCGGAACCTGAGCGGCGAAAACACCGGCACGTCATCGGTGGTGTTCCCCTGGTCGGGATTTGCAATCGGAATGAAGGAGAGAATGATGAACGCGCAGAGGAAGACGGCCATCGCGATGTAGAGGACGAGATTGACGTCCTTGACGACGGTGTCCTTGGTGATCTGGCCGATGAGCGCGCCGACGAGGATCGGCGTCGCGGTGCCGGCGAGGGAGTTGAGGGTCGTGCCGATCATGTTCAGCTGGTTGCCCTTGTTGCCGCCGCCGCCGAGGAGGTTCAGCATCGGGTTCACGACCATGTTGAGCATGCAGACCGAGAAGCCGCACACGAACGCGCCGAGCAGGTAGACGCAGAACGGGACGAGGGCGTTGCCGTCCGCGGCAAACGGGACGAAACCGGAGAGATACTGTATCAGCACACCCACGAAGCCGGTCGCGATGCCGGCCATGGCCGTGAACTTGTAGCCCTTCTTCGCAAGCATCCTGCCGGCGGGAATCCCCATGAAGAGATAGGCGGCGAAGTTCATCATGTTGCCCATCATGCCCAGCGTGGTCGAGCCGTCTATGCCCTTCTGCAGGAGCCAGACCTTGCCCATCGGCGCTGCGAGGTTGGTGACGAACGATATCATGCCGTAGATGAACATCATCGTTATGACGGCAATCCAGTTTGTGCCCTTCTTCTCTTCTTCGGTACTCATTTAGGAAACCTCCTTGTTTTGTTTTATGAGTTATATTATAGCGAAAATACCCCCCGGTAGTCAATGCCGCAGGTCCGTTTCGGGGACATCCGGGAAGTCGACGCGCCAGGGTCCGCGGGACCGCCAGCATTCGCGCACGGACTCGACCGTCGGTTCGACGTATATGGGCGTCGCCTGGTGGCGGAACCACGTGTCCTGCCGCTTCGCGAGCTGGCACGTGCGCGTCAGTATCCTCTCCCTGGTGTCGCCGTCCCTGTAGCCGATCGCGAGCGCCGCGGTCCGCGACCTCGCGGGATACCTTTCGCGCAGGATCCTCTTCTCCTCCTCGAGCCCGTCCATGAACATCGCGTCGAGCCGCGCCGATATGCGCGCACGGACCGTCGAACGGTCGATTTTCACGACCGGATATTCCGGCGGAGGCTTCTCCCATGCACGGTCAAGCCCCCTCAGGAGCGCCGAAAAGTACAGCCCTGTTCCGCCGACGACGATTACGGGGACGTCCTCCGGCACCGTTGCGACCCATTTCGCCGCCGCCCTGAGCCACGCGCCGGCCGAAAACTCCTCGGCGGGCGTCACAAGGTCCACGCCGCCCATTCCGAACTCCGCGATTTCCTCCCGCGACGGCTTCGCAGTCCCTATGTCCATGCCCCTGTAGACGAGCATCGAGTCGGCGCTAAGAATCCTCGCGCCCGTCTCGCGCGCGAGCTCGGCCGCTATCGCGCTCTTTCCGCTGGCCGTGGGACCGGCGAGGAGATACACCTCACGCGTCATTTTCTTTCTTCGCCGCGTTCTTCGGGACCGCGAACGCCAATACGACAAGCATCGCCGCGGCCGCCGTGATGAAGATGTCCGCGAGATTGAAGCACGGAAAGTGCCACGCGTCCCGCCAGTGGCAGTGAACGAAGTCGATGACGCACCCGCGGCAGAACCTGTCTATGAGATTGCCCACGATCCCGGCGTAGAGGAACGTCTCCGCGAACGCGCCGACACGTCCGCGCCACGTCCCGTCCCCCGCGAGAAAGAGGTCCCTGCGCTTCCAGATGAGAAACGCCAGCGCCGCGACGCCGAAGACGGCCAGGGGCCACACGTGTCCCTGGAACATCCCCCACGACGCTCCGCGGTTCTCGACGTAGGCGAGGCCGAAGAACCCCGGAATCAGGTCGACCGGACGCTCCCCCTTCAGGTATCCGATCGCGAGCTCCTTCGTCACCGCGTCCGCAAGAACCAGGTGCAGCGCGGCGACGACGGTGATGAGGACGCGACGCGCCATCAGAAGCGGTTCTTCTCCATGTCGCTCTGGCACACCATGCAGGTCAGCACGAAGGGCTGGTTGAGAAGACGGGGCTTGCGGATGAGCTGTCCGCACACGGTGCATACGCCGTAGGTGCCGTCCTCTATGCGGTGGAGAGCCTCCTCTATCTTCTGGATGGTGCGGTTGATCTGCCCCATCTGGCCGAGCGCCTGCAGTCGGAGCGTCTGGTTGGTGCCGTCGCCGCCGTCGGCCTCGTGGTCGTCGGCTTCGTTGAAGCCCGTGGCCTTCATCGCGTCGACTCCGGCGAGCGCCTGCTCGCGCTCCTCGAGAAGACGCTTGCGGAAGTCCGCGAGGTCCGCGGCCGGAAACTTCACCGTATTCCTGCCCTTCGACCTGGAGGTGGGACGGCGGGCGAGACGGATCTCCGTCTCGTTGCGCTTCTCGTCCTCCCTCTTCGCGGAACGCTTCATCTCCTCGGCTATGGACATCGCGAAAGCGACGGCCGCCTTGGTGTCCACCTCGGGCGCCGGAGCGGGCTGGGTCTTGACTATCACCGGCGCCTTGCGCACGACGCGCGGCGGAACGCGGTTCGAGGCCTTCTTCGCGGAAGCCGCCTTCTTAAGGGGCTTTTTCGCCGCCTTCTTCGCTGGAGCCGCCTTCCTGGCAGGCTTCTTTGCGGGAGCCGCCTTCTTCGCAGGCTTCCTGGCCGTCTTCTTGGACGAAACTGACTTCTTCGCAGGAGCGGCCTTCTTGACCGCCTTCCTGGCGGGCTTCTTCGACGATACTTTTACTGCCATGTGGCACCTCCTTTTCTTCAGATTTGCATTCCGGGCGGAAGCTTCATCCACTCGCGGACGTCTTCGGAAAGCGCGCGAATCTCCTTGACCGTCGCAAGCTTCACCGTGCCTTCGGCGCCGGGAAGCTCGAACTGGTCGCCGACCTTCTTGCCGAGCATGTTCTGCGCGAGACGCGTCTTCGAGGAGATGATCCCCTTCTCGATGTCGTTGTCCCACTCGCCGAGGACGTGGTACGTCTTCTCGCCCTCCGGCGTGGAGATGACGACGGTGACGCCGGGCATGACCTCGTCGGTCGTGGCGTCGGAGAAGTCGCCCGCCTTGACGGCCTCGAGATCGGCCTGCATGAGCGACTGCTTCTGCATGAGCTGGCGCTGTTCGTCCTTCGCGTACTGGTATTCGGCGTTCTCGGAGAGGTCTCCGAAGCCCTTCGCGAACTCGATCTTGCGGACGTTCTCGGGCATGTCCTCGTTGATGAGCTTGAGATACTCCGCCTTCTTCGTCGCGTAGGCGCGGAAGGACGTGACGCGCGCGTAATCCTTCTTCTTCTCGACCTTGACGACATGGCTCGCGAGTTCGGGAACGATGTGGGTCATCCTGACGACCGTCGTGTGGTGCGTCGAGGGATCCCACGCTATGGAGGCCTGGAAGCGCTCGAAGAAGAGCACCTGGTCGGCGGGATTGAGCGCGGCGAACATCTTGGACAGCCACTTCTCGTCCCCGAAGAGGCGCCTGACGATGTTCTGCATCCTGAGGATCTCGCCGTTCTGGCGGCCTTCGCCGAGGGCGACGGCGTGCGAAAGTATCGTGACCAGGGGCGGAAGCTCCTCCCAGCCGGCGAACTTCTCGTACTTGCCCACGACGAGCGTGACGAGCGTCGCAGGAGCGGCCTCGGAGCGAAGCAGGTCGCCGACCGCCCTGCGGCACGCCGGATCGTCGCCGAACTGGGAGACGATCTCCGAGACGGCCGTGAAGCAGAGGGCGGGAATCGCCTTGTAGACGCGCTCCTTCGCGTCCGCGTCGGTCGCGATGAAGCGGATCATGTCGCCGACTTCGCGCGAAGGCAGGTCCGCCGCCGACTTGACGAAGCGCCTGCGGTCCCAGAGGTAGTCGCGCATCTCCGCGGCCGGCGGCTTCTCAAAGCCGAGCTTCGTCAGCATGCATGCGAGCCGCGCGTACAGCGCGTCGTCGACGTTGCGCGACGCGGTGATCGCGAACGCGAGCCTCTCGCCGACCACCGCCTTCTCCGCGTCGCTGGCGGTCTTGAACCTGCCCTCCTCGACGAATTCGCGCGCCGAGGCGAGGATGAGCTTCGGGTCGGTCTCGTGCGAGAACGCCGTGAGCCAGCTGTCTCCGTAGTTCTCGGCGGACGCCCTGAGGCGGATCGGATCCGCGCGCTTCGCCGGGATCTCGACCAGCTTGTCGGCCCTGAGTTCCGCGCGCGCCGCGTCCCAGTACTTCTTCCAGTTCGCGGCCTTGACCATCCCGGTCGAGACGCACACGCTCTCGAGCTTCGTCGCAGGCATGTCGCCGTAGCTCTTCAGAACCGCCTTGATGAATTCGCCCTTCTTCTCGAAAAGGGCGTCGTATGCGGCGCGATCCGCCTCCCTGAGGACGAGGACGTGGTCCTCGGGCGCCCTCTCGAGAAGGTCGACCGCGGCGGCATATGTGAACTGATGGCCCCTCTTCATCTTGAAGTCGACCGTGATCTTGCGGTAGAAGTCGTCCGCCCTCTTGACCTTGCCGACCCCCCACGTCTCGTTGAGGACCAGCGTCCCGGGCGTGAAGCCGCGAAGCTTCTCCACTATGAACAGCGACTTGTCGAGCGGCTTCTCTCCGAATCCCGCCGCGTCCAGAAAAGAAAGAAGAAGACGATCCTTGGTCGTCTTCTTCAGTTCGTCGCGTATCCCCTCTCCGGTCAGGCCCTTGTCGAGCTCCGCCTGATGTTCGCGGACAAGGGCGAACGCACCGCCAAAGTCCTGCTTCTCCGCAAACTCCTTCAACTTGCCAACCAGTTCTTCTGTTGCTGCCATCTATGTCTCCTTTGAAATGAAGTGCGGAGATTATACCAAAAATAGGCGCCGCGGGCAATGGGACGCGGCGACGGTCCGGGACCGGCGGATGCGATGCGTCACTTCACGGATATCTTCACCATGCGCGTCGCGCTCAGGCGGCGGACCGAAAGAGTGATCTCCTTCCTGTCCTTGACGGCGGCGGCGAACGACTTCGCGTCCGCGACCTTGGCTCCGTCGACCTCCGTGACGATCTCGTACGGCCTCAGTCCCGCGATCGCCGCGGGAGAGCCGGGCTTGACCTTCGCGATGACGACGCCCGGAGCGTCGTCGTCGAAGCGGAAGTATCCGCGCACCTCGAACGTCATGTCCTTTACGACGAGACCGACGTCCTTCATGCGCGCCTTCGGGGCGTTCCTGAAGTAGGGGGGCGCGGACCTGAGGACCGTCTCCCCCTCCCTGCGGACGCCGTCCGAAACCCATGCCACGATCACGCTCTCGCCTATGCCGATTTCCGTGAAGACGGAGTTGACGCCCTTGTCGACGGCAGGCCACGGCGTAACGTCCACGCGCCCGAACATGTCCAGCGGAACCTTCTCGTACACCTCGCTCCAGTCGATGCCGGACATTTCATACGACTCCGCCTCGAGATCCCTGCGGTTCTCCGTCCCGGCGATCCTCACGTCGAGAAGGACGTCGCCTTCCTTGATTCCGAGCTCCGCCGCCGGCGTCCCGGGATAGACCTTCGAGACAAGCGATCCGTCGGTATCGGTCATGCCCGTGTGAAGGAAGGCCGCGGCCTTCTTCTCGCGCGCTATCGAATCCGTAAGCTGCTGCACCTCGACCCCGATCCAGGCGGTGCGGATGCGGTCCTCGCCCGTTCTCGGAACGAGCTCGGCGTCGTAAGCCGCCCTGCCGGACATCAGAGCCGCGAGCTCCTCGCCGTACACAAGCTCGTCGCTGTCTCCGTATCTCTTCCTGGAAGAGCGGCGCGAAAGCTCTATCGCGACGAGCCTGCCGTCCTCCGTCAGGACGAACGCCGAACCGCCCTTGCCGGACGAAACGCTGAATTCGAGCTTCTCGTCGAAGCCCACGGCGAATTCGCCGACCTCCGACATGGACGCCTTGACCGACAGCTTTCCGCCGATGTTCTTACGAGAGGCGCAGACGACCTTCCCTAGAAAGAGGTCGGTTATGGTCCCGTCGTAGAGTCCGAGCGGCGAAAGCCCCTTCGGAGCCTCGCCGGCGAACTCCACGACGACAGCCCCGTACGTGTCGACCGATCCGACGAACTCGAGGTCGCGCTTCGTTCCGTCCGGCAGCGTCGCCTCCATCTTCGATATGCGCGCCGTCTCGTCCGCGTTCATCTTGATGGGAACGAGCAGCTTACCGCCGGGAAGCGCGTAGCCGCACGTGTCGTTCTCGTCCTTGACATTGTCGCCGTCGCTGCTCCATGAACGGAATCTGTACGAGTCGCGCTCCTTCTCCTTCGCGTCCAGCCGGATGTACACCGGAACCACGGCCGCGGCAAGCGCCTTTTCCGCCGCGGCGCACTTTCTGTCGCAGGCGTCGGGTGCGTCGCGCTTCCATTCCGCGGGCGGAGCCGTCACCTCGCCTCCGAGGTCGAATCTCTGCTGCAGCGCGACCGTCACGGGACGGTCGTTCTCGTCGATGACGATCGTGTTTGGCACTCCGCCGGCGATGTCGCGCCCGAGGTCGACGAAGTGCCGAAACTCGGCGGCCCTGGAGTCCTTGATGCCGGCCACCGCGAACCCCTTCTCCCGGACGAGGTAGAAGTAGACCGGCTTCTCCGGCGCCTTCTCCGCCTTCGCGAACTCCAGCGGCTTCGCGCCTTCGACGGGCCTGTCGGTCCTCAGAAGCATCCCGCCTTCCGCCGGAAACGTGGCGACCGGCCTCGCGGGATACTTCGTCTGGGACTTCCCGAACCGCACCTCTATGCGATCGACCCACGCGGAGCGCAGGAGCGGGTCCTGCACAAGCACCTCGTCGCCCGACAGGAAGAATCCCGCGCACTCGAACGGACGGTTTTCCTTGAGGTAGTCGTCGGCCCCGCGATAGTGCGTGGAGTTGCAGTTGGGGCAGAGGTACGGAATCGAGAACGTAGGCGCAGTGCCGTCCGGCTCCGTCCTGAAGTAGAACGCGACCATGGCGACTGAATCGCCGTACTCGGAAACGAGCTTCCTGGTGCGGGCGACGCGGTCGACTGAACCCGTGTCCGCGGCGGAACTGAAAACCGCCGCGGCTGCGACGACCATCGTGAGAATGCATTTCATCAGAGCGACTCCTTTTCCGTGTCTTCCGTGTAGTTGAGGACGATTTCGATCCGGCGGCCTCCGCGCATCACGCCAAGGCTCATCTGTGTCTTGGACGGAAGCCCCTTCAGCGCCGCTTCGTAGACGGCGTCGAGCTCGCTGATGGTCTTCACGCCCTTCCCGTCGATGGAGACTATTATGTCGCGCTCCTTGAGCTTCGCGCGCTCGGCGTTCCCGTCCCACGCGACGGCGGAGACGAAGACCCCTCCGTTCTTCGCGAAGAAGGCAAGCTCCGGATTCGCGAAGGCGTTGATCTCCTTCGCCGTGAAGCCCCAGCGCGGGAACACCTTCTCCTCGCCCTCGACCGCGCCCTTCTCGCGCGGTGCGATCTCGAATGTCAGCGTCCTGCCCGCGCGGTCCACCTCGAACCGGACCTTCGTGCCGACCGGCCGACGTCCGAGTTCGCGCTCTATCGCCGGCAGGCTCTCCCAGCTCCCGCCGTCGACGGCCATGCCGTCGATCGCGACCACGCGGTCGTTGGGCTTCACGCCCGCCTCTCGCGCGGGACTCGCCGGATCCGTCCCGGAGACGATGACGCCGTTCGTCGCCGCGAAGCGGATGTTGCGGTCGAAGTCGTGGAGCGGCTGGAACCGGAATCCGAACCACGACCAGTGCGCGTTGCCGTACTTCCTGAGGTTCGGGAGGACCTCGAGGATTATCGGCGACGGAATCGTGAACGCCTGCGCGCCCAACGTGACTCCTCGAGCGTTGATTCCGACGACGCGTCCTTCGGTGTCCACGAGCGGTCCGCCCGAGTTGCCGGGCGATATCGCGGCGTCCGTCTGGTACCAGAGCGTGTACTGTCCGCATCCCTCCAGATAGCGGTCGGTGCACGAGATTATGCCCATCGAGACGGACCTCGCGAGCCCCCACGGAGCGCCCATCGCGAGGACCACGTCGCCTATCGACACCGTGTTGGTCGAAAGGACCGCGTACGGAAGCGCCGCAGTTGCATCTCCGCGCCTGAGCCTGAGGACGGCTATGTCGAGGTCCTTGTCGTCGCCTACGACCTCCGCCTCGTAGGACGATCCGTCCGCGAGAAGGCAGCGTATCTCAGTCGCCTTGTCTATGACGTGGTGGTTCGTGAGGAGCTCGCCGTCGGGGGTGATGACGACGCCCGATCCGCTCGAGACGACCTTGTCGTTCTTGCCCGAATCGAGGTCCGAGGAAACTACGCGGACGTATACGAGCGCCGGGAAGACGGACTCCTTCGCGCTCGCGATCGTCTTGCGGAAGTCGTGCGGCGTATCGGCCGACGTGACACACCCTGCGAGAAGGACCAGCGACGAGGCCGCCGCGGCGACGGCAAGAGTCCGCGCCAACTGATTGCGTATTGTCTGCATACCGACGCTATTATACACTATTCCGACGCCCGTGACAACATTGCGCGGCGGGACGTCCGCCAGGAACTAGGCCTTGAGACTCGCGCCCGTGGAGGCGTTGCCCACCAGGCGCGCATAGCGCTCCAGCCAGCCTCCGCGGATGCGCGGAGTCCACTTCTTCGCCTTCTTCGCGCGGGCCGCGATCTCCTTCCTTGAAAGGGCCGCGGATATCGAACGACGGGGAATGTCGATCGTGATTTCGTCGCCGTTCCTGAGCAGTCCGATGAGTCCTCCCTCGGCGGCTTCGGGCGAGACGTGTCCGACGCACGCGCCGTGGGTCGCTCCCGAGAAGCGTCCGTCGGTGATGAGCGCGACGGATTCGCCGAGTCCGGCACCGATGATGTAGCTTGTCGGCGCGAGCATCTCCTGCATGCCGGGCCCGCCCTTCGGTCCCTCGTAGCGGATGACCACGACATGACCGGGCTTCACCTTCCCGCCGAGGATTCCCCTGCAGGCGTCCTCCTGCGAATCGAAGCAGACGGCCTTCCCGGTGAACTTCATCATCGACGGCGCGACGCCGCCTTTCTTGACGACCGATCCCTTCTCCGCGAGGTTGCCCCAGAGCACGCAGAGTCCGCCGTCCTGCGAGTAGGCGCTGTCGAGCCTGCGGATGACGTCGTCGTCCCTGATCTTCGCGGCGCGGATCTGCGCGCCAATGGTCTTTCCGGAGACGGTCGGAGCGCCCTGGTGGATGAGCTTCGCGGGAAGCCTCTTCAGGATCGCCATTACTCCGCCTGCACGGTCGAGGTCGGAGACGTGGTAGTGTCCGGACGGCGCGAGCTTGCAGACGTAGGGCGTGCGGGCGGAGAGTTCGTTCATGCGCCCGAGGCTGAACGGGACATCCGCCTCGCGGGCGATCGCGAGCGTGTGAAGGACGGTGTTCGTGGAGCCGCCCATCGCCATGTCCAGGGTGAGCGCGTTGTCGAGGGAGTCCTCCGTGACGAGCTCCCGCGGAAGAGGTCCGCCCTTCTTCGCCATCTGGACGATGCGCCTGGCGGACGCCCTGTAGTGGTCCGCGCGGCGCGGATCCGTCGCGAGTATCGTGCCGTTCCCCGGGAGCGCGATTCCGAGCGCCTCGTAGAGGCAGTTCATCGAGTTCGCGGTGAACATGCCCGAGCAGCTGCCGCACCCGGGGCAGGACGTCTCCTCGATCTTCTCGAGGTCCTTCGCGGAAATCCTTCCGGCATTCTCCGCGCCCACGCCCTCGAATACGGAATTGAGGTCGGAGTCCTCCCCGGTGATCGGATTCTTTCCGGGAGCCATCGGTCCGCCGGACGCGAAGATCGTCGGGATGTTCACCCTGAGCGCGCCGATGAGCATCCCGGGGACGATCTTGTCGCAGTTCGGGACGCATATCATGGCGTCGAAGCAGTGCGCGCGCGCGATCGATTCGACGGAGTCCGCGATAAGCTCGCGGCTGGGGAGCGAATACTTCATTCCGGAATGTCCCATCGCGATTCCGTCGCAGACGGCTATCGTGTTGAACTCCATCGCGACGCCGCCGGCCTCCTCGATGCACTTCCTGAGGAACGCCCCCACCTTGTCGAGATGGCAGTGTCCGGGCACGAACGACTCGTACGAATTGCAGATGCCGATGAACGGCTTCTTCATGTCCCTGCGCTTCATCCCGGTGGCGAACATGAGGCTCCTGTGCGGGGCCCTCTCCTTGCCGGACTTGACCTGATCTGAAATCATCGCCCTCTCCTTGGTTGCGTTGAATGAAAAAAACTGCACGCACTCACAGCACGCGGTTGTCGATGAGGCGCGTCCTGCCCGCGAACGCCGCGAGAAGGACGCACGCGCCCTTCTTCGTCGTCTTGACCGGCTCGAGCGTCTCGCCGTCCACGAACTCGACGTAGTCCACCCTGAGTCCCGCCTTCTCCAGCATCCTCCGGACGCGGCGCCGCTCCGAGGAGACGAGGCATCCGGTCTTGACAGTCCTCAGGGACTTCGACAGCGCGAGCGCCATCTCCCTCTCGGCGGGCGAGAGATAGGTGTTTCTGGAAGAACGGGCGAGTCCCGAGGGTTCGCGCACGATGGGCGCGACGACGACAGAGAGGTCGAAGTTCAGATCCCGGACCATGCGCCTGATCACCTGCGCCTGCTGGTAGTCCTTGCGTCCGAAGACCGCGAAGTCGGGATGCGCGAGGTTGAAGAGCTTCGCGACGACGGTGCACACTCCGCGGAAGTGCCCCGGACGGCGCGCGCCGCAGAGCCCCTTCGAGAGATCCTCCTCGCTTACGTAGACCGAATGGCGGTCGAGGTACATGTTCTTCGGCGTGGGGAAGAAGACCGCGGTCGCGCCGGCCCTGCGGCACTTCGCGAGGTCCGCCTTCTCGTCGCGCGGATACTTGTCGTAGTCCTCGTTCGGACCGAACTGGACGGGGTTCACGAACACCGAGACGATGATTTCGTCCGCTCCGCGCCTCTTCGCCTCGGCGATGAGCGAGAGGTGACCCTCGTGCAGGTATCCCATCGTGGGGACGAGGGCGATCTTCGCCCCCGCCGTCCTGCGCCCGCGCGCCCACTTCTGCAGCTTCTTCGGTTCCCTGAATATCTTCATCTGCGCATTGCCTCCCGTCATTGTTCCTTGCTATCTCCTAAGCGACTTCAGGAGCGCGATCTCCTCCTTGTAGCCCTGCAGGTCGCAGGGCGTCTCGAGGTAGAACGGCAGGTCCCTGAGGGACGGATGGTTCACTATCCGCCCGAACGCCTCGAGTCCGATCTTCCCCTTCCCGATCTTCTCGTGCCTGTCCTTGTGCGCGCCGAGAACGTTCATCGAATCGTTGGCGTGAATCGCCTTCAGGCGGTCGATCCCGACGATCCTGTCGAACTCCCCGACCACTCCGTCGAGGTCGTTCACGATGTCGTATCCGCCGTCCCAGACGTGGCATGTGTCGAGGCAGACGCCGAGGGAAGGCGGGCGGCCTGCGGCTGGCAGCCTCGACTCCACCAGATCAATGATTGCGCGGATTTCCTCGAACGTGCGCCCGACCTCCGACCCCTTGCCGGCCATCGTCTCGAGGAGGACCGTCGTGTGCCCGGGCTTCGCGGCGGCGAAGACGCGCAGCAGGAGTCCGGATATGAGCTCGATCCCCTTGTCCGCGCCCTGTCCGACGTGGGAGCCCGGATGGAAGTTGTACATCGCGCCGGGCGTGTGCTCGAGGCGCTTCAGGTCGTCGATGAAAACGGACTCCGCGAAGTCGCGGGTGCGCTGCTCCGCGGACGCGGCGTTGAGCGTGTACGGCGCGTGCGCGAGTATCGGTCCAATGCCGTGCCCGGCGGCGTATTCCATGAACGCGCGGCAGTCCGCCCTGTCGAGCGGCTTCGCGGCGCCTCCGCGCGGATTGCGCGTGAAGAACTGGAAGACGTTCGCGCCGATGGACACGGCGGTCTGGCCCATTGCGACGTATCCGCCCGAAGACGAAAGATGGCAGCCTATCTTAATCATTCGAACCTGTAGGTCTGCCCCGGCATCGGAGCGACGGCGTTCTTGATTCCGAGATCCTTGAGGAGATGCTCCATCGCGGCGACCTTCTCGGGTTCGCCGTGGACCGCGAAGGCGTGGCGGACGTTGTCCTTCACCTCCCGGATCCATTCCTCGAGTCCGGCGCGGTCCGCATGGGCGGAGAGCGCGTTGATGACCTCGACCTGAGCCTTGAGCTCGACTTCCTCGCCGAAGATCCTCAGCGGATTCTTCCTCTCGACGATGCGGCGTCCGAGAGTGTTCTCGGCCTGGAATCCGACGATGAGGATTATGTTGTCCGGATCGGCGATGCAGTGCTTGAGATGGTGGAGGACCCGCCCTCCCTCGCACATTCCGCTCGCGGCGATGATTATCATCGGGCCCGGCTGGTCGTTCAGCGACATGGACTCCTCCGGCGTCCCGACGAAGGTCATTCCCGGGAACTCGAGCGGATTCTGTCCGTTCGCGATCATGCGCTTCGCCTCGTCGTTGTAGACCTCGCGGTGCTTCGCGTAGATGGTCGTCGCCTTCTGGGAGAGCGGCGAGTCGATGTAGACCTTCACCTCGCGGGGAATCTTGTTGCGCTCGCGCAGCTTGTTGAGGTAGTAGATGATCTGCTGCGTGCGGCCGACCGAGAACGCGGGGATGACGAGCTTCGAGTTGTGGCGGTCGATGTACTTGAGGTACCGCTCGAGACGAAGCTCGACGTCGTCGGCGCTCGGATGGTAGCGGTCCGCGTAGGTGGACTCGACAAGCAGGATGTCCGCGCCGGCCGGATACTCGAAGTGCCTCAGAATCGGCTGGTTCGGCTGCCCGAGGTCGCCCGAGAAGAGGATGCGGTGGTTGTGGCCGTGGTCACTCCTCACGTCCAGCTGCACGAGAGCCGAACCGAGGATGTGGCCCGCGTTGAAGAACTCGAGCGTGACGCCGGGGGCTATCTCGCGAGGCTCGTGCATGTGCATCGGGACGAAGAGCTGCATGAGCGCGTTTACGTCAGACTCCTCGTAGAGCGGCTCGAACGGCTTCTTTCCGTCGCGCTTCCTCTTCTTGTTGACGTACTCGAGGTCGCGCTTCTGGAGGAAGCACGAGTCCCTCAGCATTATGTCGCAGAGATCCATCGTCGAGGAACGCGAGAAGACGCGCCCGCGGAACCCCTGCCTGACGAGCTGCGGGAGGTTGCCCGAGTGGTCGATGTGCGCGTGCGAGAGCACTACGTAGTCGATCGTCTTCGGATCGATCGGGAGGTTCCTGTTCTTTTCGAACGCCTCCTTGCGGTGCCCCTGGTAGAGACCGCAGTCCAGGAGTATCCGCTTGCCGTTGGCCTCGACGAGATGCATCGACCCCGTCGTGGTCTGCGCCGCCCCGTAGAATGTAATTCGCATCGAGTATATTATATCACAAATTCCCGAATTGCGGGAACGGGTGCGCGAAGCGGCCGGATCGACGGCCGACCGCCGGCGCCGGCCGCAGGCGACAGCGCCTGCCCGCTAGCCGCGCCTCTCCCTCGTTGCGCGCTCCTTGAGCCAGACCGCCCAGATGGCGATTTCGTAGAGGAGGCAGAGGGGGACGGCCATGATGATCTGGCTCATGGGATCCGGGGGCGTGAGGACCATCGAAAGGACGAACGAGATGATGATCGCAATGCGGCGCCTATCGCGAAGGCCCTTCGAGGTGACGAAGCCGAACAGCCCGAGGACGAACAGTATGAGCGGAATCTGGAAGACCAGTCCGAACGCGGCTATGAGCTTGAGGACGACGGGGATGTACGTGTCGATCGTTATCATCGACTGGTCGATGTGCATCCAGTCCCCGATCTGTCTGAACACGGCGACCACGAGCGGGAGCGTCTCGCGGTACGCGAGGACGGAACCCGCGACGAAGAGCGCGGTGGAGGCGCCGAGACCGGAGAGGATCGTGAACTTCTCGCGCTTCGTCAGCGCAGGGAAGACGAACCTCAGGACGGCGAAGACGAGGAACGGGAATGATATGAGCGTACCGCCCCAGATGGCTATCGACAACCAGACGTCGAACGGGGCCGTCATGCCGACGACCTGGAGCATATCCTCGT
Organism: Kiritimatiellia bacterium; assembly: GCA_017418445.1. GTDB lineage: Bacteria > Verrucomicrobiota > Kiritimatiellia > RFP12 > UBA1067 > UBA1067. The sequence continues at coordinate 6,028 of JAFONM010000071.1, read as the reverse complement.
ACTTGCGCGCCGGCTCCTTGAGGAAGTCGAGTATCTGCGGGGCGAAGCATCCCGCCACGACGACGCCTGTCGCCCACCATACTGCGGCGAAGAGGAGCATGTCCCTGAGGGCGATCAGGTGCTCGAGGAGCGGGCGCGGCGGATCGTTGCGCTCGTCTGGATTTTCTAGAAGCTTGATGGCCACGGACCTCTCAGCCTTCCTGTCCCGGGGACGGCGGGGGCGGCGGAGTGTCGGACTGCGGGAACGGGTCGGACTTCGGAGCGTCCTCCCGCATCACCTCGTCCTCCATCTCGATGATCTGGCGCTTGAAGTTCTCGGCCGTCCTTTTGAACTTCGCGTAGTAGTTGCCGAACTTCCTCATGAGTCCGGGAAGGCGCTTCGGCCCCATCACTATAAGCAACACGGCGAGCAGTACGACCCACTCGCCGATGCTTGCGCTGTCGAATATTAGCGCGAGATGCATCCCTGCCGATTACTTCTTCAGGATGACGAACTCGCCACGGCGGTTCTTCGCCCAGGCGGACTCGTCGGAACCGACGACGGCGGGATTCGTCTCGCCGCGGCTCACGGTCTCCATGCGCTCGCGGGCGATGCCGTTCTGCGCGAGGAAGTTCGCGATGACGATCGCGCGATCGTCGCCGAGCGAAAGGTTGTACTCGTTGGAGCCGCGCTCGTCGCAGTTGCCCTCGATGGACACGACGCGATCGGGATTGGAGGCGAGATGCCTGGCGACCTCCTCGACCTTCGCGAGCTCCGCGGGAGCTATCGTAGTCGCGTCGAAGCCGAAGTAGACGGGCTCGAAGGCGACGTCGGTGCAGACCGCGTAGCCGAGATCCCTGAACGTCTTCCCTGCGGCGCCGGCGCCGGCGAGCTCGTCGAGCGTGCCTTCGCCCTTGTCGTCGTATTCGGACTCGGCGAGATCCGCGTTGATGTCCCGGCCGGCCTCGGTGTCGGCGCCATCCTGGCCGGCTCCGTCGCCGGCGGCGTTGTCGTAGCGGCAGCCGCAGGTCGCGACCGCGAGGGTGATGGAGAACGCAGCTAGACAGGTAGAGAATTTCATTTTCTTTAGCTCCTTGGTTTTTAAATCCTTGTTACATCGGTTGCCGAATATGATACCGAATTTTCGCGCGGAAATCAAGTGGGTATGTCATGTTTTGCGTCCGATGAGGCTCCGCGCGATCTCCCGCAGGAATTCCGCGCCGCCCTTCAGCTCCGCGAGCGCCGACACCGCGGCGTTCGTGGAATCCGCCGCGCGGCGCTCCGTCTCCCCGCGCCCCCATGGCGAGTCACCGTCCAGGAGGTCGTCCTCGTACTGGAAGGCGAGCCCGAGGTTGAGGGCGAAGCGACGCAGCGCCTCCACGGACTCCGCGTCTCCGCCGCCGGCGAGTCCGCCCATGGTCGCCGCCGCCATGAAGAGGTCCGCCGTCTTGTGCTCGTAGACGAAGTCGACCGTGTCCGCGGGAAGGACCTTCGCTCCGTTCGCGGACGTCTCGCGGACGAGATCCTCGACCTGCCCCGCGACGACTCCGACACCCCTTCTGCCGAGCGCGGCCACGATTCCGGGGACGTTCCGGGGGGCGCGCGCCGCCGTCGCGAAAGCAAGCGCCTGGAGCGCGTCGCCGGCGAGGATTCCGTTCGCCTCGCCGAACCTGGCCCAGACGGAGGCCTTGCCGCGGCGGATCTCGTCGCCGTCCATCGCAGGAAGGTCGTCGTGGACGAGCGTGTAGTTGTGCAGAAGCTCTACGGCGGCCGCGGGGTAGCGGGCGTCCTCCGCCCTGCCGCCGACGGCCTCGGCCGCCGCGAGGCAGATCATCGGACGTATCCGCTTGCCGCCCGTCCCGACGGCCCAGCGCATCGCGGCCGACAGCGCCGCGGGACGCTCGTCCTCCTTCGGGAGCACCTCGTCCAGGGTCGACTCGACGATAGAGAGATATTCTTCCCTCGTTCTCATGCGGACGCCGTCTGTCAGTCTGCACGCGCCATCACGGAAAGCGCGCGGGCGAGCATGTCCATCCCGACCCTGCCGGCGTCGAAGTCGGCCTTCACGCGCTCGTACCTGCGGACGCACTCCTCCCGGCTCGCGGCGCGCACGATCGTGTCGTTGACGATGCCCGTGGAGATGCGGTTCACGCCCATGTCCGTCGGACTCTTGTACGGACACTTCTCGCCCATCATGCGCTCCCATATCTCCCTGAGGATCGGATACGCCTCGATGTCGCGGTTGTAGTTGACGCGCATTTCGTCATAGGCGAGGAAGTGGTGCGGATCGATCTGGTTCTCGTCCTTGAGCTCCAGGGTCGCCGCCTCGTACGCGACGTTCAGCGGATGCATCAGCTGGAGGTCCCAGACCGGGAACGTCTCGAACTTCGCGTATGCGGCGCGACGCCCCCTCTTCACCTCGTGGTAGAGCATCGTGAGGCATGTCGCGAACTTGCCGGAGCCCGGTCCCGGTCCCGTGACGACGACGATCGGCTTGTCGGTCGGGATGTAGTCGTTCCTGCCGTAGCCGGAGTCGCTCACGATCGTGTCGATGTCGTTCGGATAGCCCTTGATCGGATAGTGGTAGAAGACCGGGACGCCAGCGTCCTCAAGGACCTTCGCGAAGGCGCGGGCGGCGGGGTGTCCGTCGAAGCGCGTTATCGCGACGCCCCGCACGGAGATGCCGTATTCCTTCATCGCGGCGATGAGCTTCAGTGTCTCCTCCTCGTAGGTCGTCCCGTAGTCGGCCCTGAGCTTCTTCTCCTCGATGTCCCCGGCGTAAATGCAGAGGACCATCTCGGCCTTGTCGCCGAGGGACTGGAGAAGGCGCATCTTCACGTTGGGGTCGTAGCCCGGGAGGCAGCGCGCGGCGTGGTTGTCGTTCGTGAGCTTGCCGCCGAACTCGAGATACAGCCTGTCGAACTTCTCGGCGCGCTTCAGGATCTCCGCGCGCTGCGCGTCGAGGTACCTCTCGTTGTCGAACCCGTACTTCTTCATTGTCTGGCGACCCCGTTGATTTCGTCGAGTATCTTCCGGATCTTTGGGATGCACCTGCCGCATCCGCCACCCGCCTTTGTGTAGTTCACGACCTCCTCGACCGTCGTCAGCCGGTTCTCGGTGATGACGCGGCGAACCTCGTTCTCGGAGACGTTGTAGCATGTGCAGAGCAGCTCGTCCTCGAGGTTCCTGTCCGTGTTGGCCCCGGTCTCGTAGTTCTTGATCGCGGCCTCCATCGCCTCGCGCCCCATCACGGAGCAGTGCATCTTCTGCGGAGGGAGTCCGCCGAGGTAGTCGGCTATCTCCTTGTTGGTGATCTTCCTGGCCTCCTCGAGACTCTTGCCTATGACCATCTCCGTCAGGGCCGAACTCGAGGCTATCGCGCTCGCGCATCCGAAGGTCTGGAACTTCGCATCCGAGATCCTGCCGTCCGGACCCAGCTTGAACTGAAACTTGAGGGCGTCCCCGCATGCGAGCGACCCGACGGTCGCCTCGCCGTCCGGATCGTCTATCGTGCCCACGTTCCGCGGATGGCGGAAGTGGTCCAGCATCTTCTCAGAATAATCCCACATTTCCCTTTCACTCCTGCAGTTGACTTTATATTATACCACATTTGCGGTCACTTGATGCGGCGGGCGGACATTCCGGGGATGTTGAGCATGGAACGGTACTTGGCGACCGTGCGCCGCGCGACCGGGAATCCCTCGGCCCTCAGCAGATCGGACAGCCTGTCGTCGGAATACGGCGCCTTGGGATCCTCCGAGTCGATGATCGTCTTCAGCTTTTCGACGACCGCGTCCTGCGAGACCTGCTCGCCGTCCCCGGTCGTGACGCCGGAGGTGAAGAACTTCCTGAGCTCGACGGTCCCTTTCGGAGTCGAGGCGTACTTGTCGCGGACCGTGCGCGACACGGTAGTCGGATGGACGCCCACCTTGTCCGCTATCTCCTGCATCGTGAGCGGACGGAGACCCTTCAGGCCGTGCTCGAAGAATCCGGGCTGCGCGTCGAAGACCGCCTGCGCGATGTTGGAGATCGTCTCCTCGCGGTGCTCGATCGCGGTGCGGAAGGCGTTCGCCTCGGCGATCTTCTCCTTGATGTAATCCCTGGTCTCCTTCGTCGTCGCCGGATCCTTGAGCATCCTGACGTACTTCTGCGATATGCGAATGTCCGGGAGGCTCCTGTCGTCAACCCGCGCCATCCACCGTCCGTTCGCTCCCTTCACCGCGTGCACTTCGGGATTCACGTAGGCGACCCCCTTGCCCGCACGCACGTAGGAGCGTCCCGGCCGCGGCTCGAGAGTCCGCAGCGCGGCGAGGACGTCGGCCATGCGCTCCTCGCTCGACCCGAGCGCCTTTGCGACGTCCGCAAGCCTTCCGGCCGCGACGTCCTTCAGGAGGTGCTTCTCGAGAATCTCGCGGACCTCGTCCTGGTATGGCGAACCGTCGAGCTTGTCGACCTGCGCCAGCAGGCATTCCTCGAGGTTCACGGCGCAGCATCCCGCGGGATCGAGCGCCATGATCTTCATGCGGATGTCCCGGAGGCGCTCCTCCGTCTCGCCGGTCACCATGACGATGTCGGGAATCGACCCGGTGAAGTATCCGCTGGCGTCGAGGTCGCCTATGAGCATCTCCGCGAGCGGCATGTCCGCGTCCGCGATGTCCGACATGTCGATCTGGTTGAGGAGATGCTCCTCGAGCGTCTCGTCCTTCGTGCGCGAATCGAAGAACTTCTGGCGGCGCTCTATCGCGTCGGCGTCGGCCGTCCAGCTCTGGTCAGGGAGCGACTCGTCCTCGACGTAGTCCCCTTCCCGGATCCGCTCCTTGACGTCCGACTCGCGCTCCTTGTGCGAGACCGTCTCGCTGTCCAGCGTCGACTCCACGTCCTCTATCGCCGGATTCCTGTCCATTTCGCGGTGGAGCTCCTCGCGGAGTTCGGGAAGGCTCATTGCGAGCAGATGGAGGCCCTGGCGCAGCTGCGGCGCCAGGGTCATCGTCTGCGACTGCGACAGTCTGAGCTCTCCTCCAAGTGCCATTCAAGCTCCAGCAAAAAAAGACCGCAGCCCGGCTCCGGAGCCCGGGTCCTACTGTTCCTCCGTGACGCGCATGATTTCCTTCACGCTCGTTACGCCCCTGAAGACCTTGGCCCATCCGTCCTCGCGCAGCGTCCTCATCCCCTTCGAGAGGGAAAGGTTCCTTATCTGCGTCGCGTTCTCGCGGCGGACGATCGCGCCCTCGATGTCCTCGTCGACATCCAGCACCTCGAACAGCGCGCGGCGGCCCTTGTAGCCCGTCCTCGTGCACGCGTCGCATCCGGCCGGCTCGAAGACGGTCTCCTTCTCGGGAGGATAGTCGAGGGTGTAGTACTTCCTGTCGAGAGGGACCTCCTTCATGCACTTCTGGCAGAGGCGGCGGCAGAGGCGCTGGCCCATGACGCCGGCGACAGCGGAAGCGATGAGGAACGGCTCGACGCCCATGTCGATGAGACGCGGGAACGCGCCGGCGGCGTCGTTCGTGTGGAGGGTCGAGAACACCATGTGGCCCGTAAGCGACGCGTTGATCGCGATCTCGGCCGTCTCGCGGTCGCGGATTTCGCCGACCATGATGATGTCGGGGTCCTGACGCAGGAAGGCGCGGAGCGCACGGGCAAAGGTCATCCCGATGTCGCTCTGCATCTGCACCTGGTTGATGCCCGCCATGTGGTATTCGATCGGGTCCTCGGCCGTCATGATCCGGACGTCGATCTTGTTCACCTCGTGGAGGAACGAATAGAGCGACGTCGACTTGCCCGAACCGGTGGGACCGGTCACGAGGAAGATTCCGTTCGGACGGTGGATGATCTTGTTCACGACTGCGAAGTCGCGGTCGTTGAACCCGAGGTCGGACATCTTGACGAAGTTGCCGCTCTTCGCGAGAAGTCGCAGCGAGACGGACTCGCCGTAGGCGGCCGGCATCGTGGAGACGCGGATGTCGATGTCCTGTCCAGCGATGCGGATTCCGATGCGGCCGTCCATCGGCAGGCGCTTCTCGGCGATATCGAGGTTCGCCATGACCT
>JAFONM010000070.1 GCA_017418445.1 Kiritimatiellia bacterium | reverse complement strand
CCGTTCCAAGTCCAAGTGCGCACGAACACAGATGCGCAGCCGCTTAATCCAGCGACCAGCAATGCAACAACGAAAGCACCTATCCACGAGAGTTTCATATCTGTGGGAATATGTGTTTTTTTGCAAAGGCCCGACCCGCTCCAGATTTAAAATACTGCTCAAGATGTGATGCAACATTCTTGTCGCGGACGGCTATTGCCGCATCAATCATCCATGGTGCAAACTTTGATGTATGCGGAACTTGACATGAATTGTGTTTCTCAAGCCTCGCCTCAAGGTCACTTGTCATGCCCACATAGTGGTGACTATGTGTTGCAATGTCTGACAGCATGTAAACATAATGATATCCTACCACTGCTCGCTCCTTTCTCTTTGTCCGCCTCCGCGCGTTGCGCTTCGGCGCGACAGCCTTCCCCTTCGGGTTCGGCTCGCCGAGCCGAAGCTCAGCTCCGCTGAGCGAAGGCTGGTGGGCGGTGAGGGACTCGAACCCCCGACCTTGACCGTGTAAAGGTCCTGCTCTAACCAACTGAGCTAACCGCCCGAAATCACGAATCGAAGAATGTACCGCCCTTGACGGCGATGCGCTGGACGACGGGATAGTCGAAGCACGGATGCGACTCCAGCACCTCCACGTACCGCGCCGCCTCCCATTTCGCCATCGTGAGATCGTGAAGAAGATAGTTGCCGCAATTCACCGGCGTCGCGCCGGGGACTTCGCCTTCGTAGTCGCGAAGGTACCTGAACGCACGGAGCATCAGCGGCAAGAGCTCCTGCGGCTTGGGGCGTCCCTTGACGATGAGGTAGCTGCCGGTGAGGCAGCCCATTGGGCCCCAGTAGACGATGCGGTCCTTCCACTCCGCGTCGTTGCGGAGGAAGGTCGCGATCACATGCTCGATCGAATGCATCGCGTTCGGATGGACGGCCGGCTCCTTGTTCGGCGTCTTCATCCTGATGTCGAACGTGGTGGCGCAGTCCCCGCCAATCTCGTCCACCCGGGATTCGTAGATGCCCGGCACGAGATCGACGTGGTTGACCTGAAATGAGGGAATGAGGTCCATCGCGCTGCCCTTGACTCAATCCTCGACGCGCTCGACGGTAATCTCGGGGTCGATTTCCTGAAGCGCAATCTCGATGCCCTGCTTGAGGGTCATCATGGCGAAGGGGCACGATCCGCAATGTCCGACGAGCCTGAGGTACACGACCTTGCCGTCGATCTTCACGAGTTCGCAGTCTCCGCCGTCCGCCTGGAGTCCGCCCCTGAGTTCGTCAAGCTTCGCCTTTATCTGCTCTTCCATCGATTCTCTCCCGAATGTTTTGAAATCTACGGCGCGTATTATACCAAAAATCCCCGTTCGGCGCTCACACCCCGCGGGCGGCGTCCGAATCGCGTGCAATCTGGGACTTCAACGCCTCCACTGACTCAAACTTCATCTCCGGACGGATGAACTTCAGAAAGTCGACGCGGACTTCCCGTGCGTTCTGTCCCGGAACTTCACCGTCATCGAGGATATGCGCTTCAAGGACGGGCCTGCGCCATGCCCTTTCGCCCATCGTCGGGGCGAGTCCCCAGTTCGCGACGCCGCGCGCCCCGCCGATTTCGACGGCGTAGGCTCCGAGCGGAAGCCCGACCAGCGACGCACCCTCCGTATCCGGAGGAATCGGATCGAGATTGACGGTCGGATATCCCATCTTGGTCCCGACGCCCTTCCCCGGAACGCGAAGACATGTCATGAAATGCGGACGCCCAAGCATCGCGTTGGCATCCTCGATCCGTCCGTCGGAGAGGGCCTCGCGAATCCGCGAGGAACTCACCCGCGCTCCGTCGAACTGCGCGTAAGGAATTACAGAAACTTCGATGCCTTCCCTTTCGAGAAAGTCCGGTCCGCCGGCCCCGCCCCTGCCGAACCGCCAGTTCTCTCCGCAGCGGAGCGAGAGGTCCGAGCAGTCGTGGCGGAGCCTTTCGACGAACTGCCCGGGAGTCACGGACGCAGTCTCCCGCGTAAAGGCGTACACGAAGACGCGCTCCACTCCGCACGCGCGGATGGCCGCCATACGGTCGGCTTCGCGCATGATCAGGCGCGGAGCCTTTTCGGGGGCGAGGACTGAAAGCGGGTGGTTGCTGAACGTGAGGGCGGCGTCCGCGCCCTCGAGAATCGCCCGGTGTCCGAGATGGACTCCGTCGAAGAATCCGACCGCGAGCCTCATTTCAGTGCGGCGGAAAGAGGCATCACCATGGACTCGAAGTCTCTCATCTCCGTCTCGAGTATCTTCGCGAACGGAATGGCGTCCTCGACCTTGAACTTGCCGACCTCGGTTCGACGGAGCGAGGCAAGAGCCGCGCCGCATCCGAGCGCGTCGCCGAAGTCGTTGACGAGCGTCTTCACGAGAAGTCCCCTCGTGCCCTTCACGGAGAACGACAAGTCGGGCTTCACGTCAAACCCGTAGACGTGGACGAGCTGTCTTCCGTGCTCGCCGGTATCGGCGATTTCGTAGGAGGCGCTTCCCTCCCTGCGTATCGAGCACCACCGGCTCTCGGTCTGGAAGACATCGCCGGTGAAGTCGCGGATGACGCCCGACATGCGGGACTCGAGCTCGCCGGCCTCGGGAACCGGCCCCGCGCCGCCGACCTCCTCGCCGTAGATGTCGTGGGTGTTGGTCCTGAGTCCGAGGCGGATCGTCCCGGTGTACGCGCGGTCCGCGCCCATCACCCCGTCCACGAACTTGTTCGCGTCGTTTATGAGGAGAACAAGGAGTCCGGAGGCCATCGCGTCGAGGGATCCGCCGTGACCGACCTTCACCAGGTTGAACTTGCGCTTCACCGTCTTGACGACGGTGGAGAAGCCGATGCCGGCGGGCTTGTCCACGAGGAGGAACCCGTCGAGGTCCTCAAGTCGCTTGAGCTGCGTCAGGTTTGCCATTGGTTCCGCCTTCGATTCCCAGCCTGTCGATGAGCGCGAGAACGGCGTCGCCCCGCTCGATCGAGCGATCCAGCCTGAAGAGCAGCTTCGGAATGAACTTCATCTTCACCTGGCGGTTGACGAGTTCCTGGAAGCGGCGCGCGTTGTGCTGGAGGTGCTGGATTCCGCGCGTCTTGACGTCCTCGTCGCCGAAGACCGAGACGAACACGGTGGCGTCGTGAAGGTCGCGTCCGCACTTCACCTCGGTGACGGTGAAGCGTCCCGGCGGAATCTCGTCGCCCTGCATCACGGAGAAGATTCCCTCCGCGATGATCCGCTTCAGAAGCGAATTGACCCTCTCTAGCCTGTCGACACCCATGACACCTCGCTGAACCACCATCTGCCGGCCTAAAGACTCTTCGGAAGCTGCTCCATCATGTAGCACTCGATGACATCGCCGACGGCGAAGCCCTCGTAGTCCACGAAATTGACGCCGCACTCCTGGGCGCCGGTGACTTCCTTGACCTCGTCCTTGAAGTGGCGGAGCGTCTGAACCTTGCCGTTCCAGACCCTCTCGCCCTTGCGGAGGATGCGGTAGAGCTCCTTCGCGACGAGCTTGCCGTCGAGCATCTGGGAGCCGGCGATCCTGCCGAGCTTGCCGATGTCGTAGATGGCCTTGATCTCGGCGTGGCCGAGGACGACCTCCTTGTACTCCGGCGGGAGCAGGTCGAGCATCGAGTTCTTGACGTGGTCGAGAAGTTCGTAGATGATGCGGAAGGAGCTGATCTTCACTCCGTCGTGGCGCGCCTGCTGCTGGACGCCGGAATCGTTGCCGATGTCGAAGCCGACGATGATGGCCTTGCCGGCGGCTGCGGACTTGACGTCCGTCATCGAGACGTTGCCCGTCCCGGTGCCTATGACGTTGAGACCAACCTTGTCGCTCTTGATCTGTCCGAGCGCCTCCACGATCGCCTCGAGCGAGCCCTGCGTGTCGGACTTGACGACGACGTTGAGCTCCTTCTTGCCCTCGGCCGCCATGCGCGAGAGAAGCGCGTCGAGGGTCGCGGCCTTGGAGGTCGAGAGCTCCTGCTCCTTGCGCTCGCGCGCGGCATCCTCGGCGAGCGTCTTCGCGCGCTTGAGGTCGAGCATCACGCGGAACTCCGCGCCCGCGTCCGGAACTCCGTCAAGCCCCATCGCCTTGACGGGCATGGAGGGACCGGCCTCCTTGATGCGGCGGCCATGGTCGTCGATGAGGGCCTTGACCTTGCCGTACTGCTCGCCGACGAGGAGAGCGTCCCCGACCTTGAGCGTCCCGCCCGTGACTAGCAGCGTCGCGCAGGGTCCGAGGCCCTGCTGGAGCTCGGACTCGATGACATAGCCGTTCGCGCGGCGTCCGGGGTTCGCCTGGAGTTCGAGGACCTCGGCCTGGACGAGGATGTTCTCGAGAAGTTCGTCGACGCCCTGCCCGGTAATGCCGGAGACGGGACAGCAGATGATGTCGCCGCCCCAGTCCTCGGGGGTGAGCCCGCGCTTCTGGAGCTGCTGCTTGACGCGGTCGACGTTCGCCGTGGGCTTGTCGCACTTCGTAATGGCGACCATGATCTGGACTCCCGCCTGGCGGGCGACCTTGATGCACTCCTCGGTCTGCGGCATGATTCCGTCGTCCGCCGCGATGATGAGGACCGCGATGTCCGTGAGCTGGGCTCCGCGGGCGCGCATCGCGCAGAACGCGGCGTGCCCCGGGGTGTCGAGGAAGGTGATCTTCTTGCCCGCGATCTCCACCTGGTAGGCGCTGATCTGCTGGGTTATGCCGCCGGCCTCGCCCGCCGCGACGTGGTCCTTGCGGATCCAGTCCATGAGCGTCGTCTTGCCGTGGTCGACGTGCCCGAGGAACGTGACGACCGGGGCGCGCGGAACGAGCGTCTCGGGCTTGTCCTCGGGAATGAGGTCGTCCGCGTCGATCGCCTTGAGGACGGGCTTCGCGGCGGCCTTGTCGCGCGCGTGCTCGACGGTCACCTTGAAGCCGTACTTCTCGGCGATCTTGGTGGCGACGTCCGGCTCGACGCGCTGGTTGATGGAAGCGAGGATCTTGAGCGCCATCAGGTCCGCGATGAGGCGGTTCGGCTTGATGTTGAGCTTCGCGGCGAGGTCCTTGACCACGACCGCCCCGCGGATCGAGATCTCCTTCGAGGCCTCGTTGATGCTTATGCGGCTGCCGGCGGGAACGGCGGCGCCCGCGGGACGCAGCGTGCGGCGCTGCTTGTCGAACGCCCTCTGTCCCTCGCGGCCCTTCCTGTCCTTGCGGTTGCCGCGGTCCCCGTCGTCGTCGTAGTCGACGACCTTCGGAGGCCTTACCTTGGGCTGCGCCGCGACTGTGATCTTGACCGACGGAACGGGCCTCGAAGGCTGCAGCGGCTTGAATCCCTTTGCGGTGAGGCCTACCTTGATGTCGGAAGAGACGGAGATCGTCGGCCTGGCCGGAGCCGCCTTGACCGGCGCCTTCGCGCCTGCAGCCGCCCTGGGCGGCTCGGCCTGCGCGGGCGCGGACTTCTCCGCGGCGGACGGCGCGGGCGCCGCGGCCCCGGACTTCGCCGCGAGCGCGTTGCTGACCTTCCTCCCCTCGGCCGCGGCCTTCGCGACGGCGAGATGCTTCGCAAGCTTCTCGACGTCGCCCGCCGCGGCGGATTTCGAGGCCGCCGCGGCCCTGGCCCTCTTCGCCGCGCGCTTCGCCTCCAGATCGCCCTTTTCGACACGGGATACCGCCAGCCTAAGCGCAGCGACGTCGCCATCGTCGATGGTGCTGATGGCGTTGGTGACCTCCGCCCCGCACTCCTCGGCCGCCCTCAGGACGTCCGCGCTGGACACGCCAGCTTCTCTTGCCAATTCGTAGACTCTCATGTCGAACCCCTGAAATCCGATCCCTTACTCCGCCTCCGACTCCGATCCGGAATCGTCTCCGCCCGCCGCGCGGGTAAGTTCCGCGACGGCCTGTGCCGCCGCATACACGCCCTTCGCCGTGACCTCGTCCAGGCCGGTCGCGGCCATGAAGCTCGCCTCGTCCTCCTCGACGATTCCATCGATGGTGAGGAAGCCCGCGTCCGCGATCTGCGTCGCGACGGCGGTGGGGATGGAGAACGTCTCCGCGAGCTCCTTGATGGCCTCCGCCTTCTGGTCCTCGAAGGACGCCGTCGCCATCGACTTCTTGATCTCGATGTGCCAGCCGGTGAGCTTCGTCGTGAGGCGCACGTTCTGTCCACGCTTGCCGATCGCCTTCTGGTAGTCGTCCGGCGCCGCGACGATGTGGACCGTGTTGGGCTGGATCGGATCGACCTCGATGGACTCGAGCTTCGCCGGCGCGAGAGCTCCCTTGACATACTCGCGGATGTCCTCGTTCCAGCGGACGATGTCGATCTTCTCGCCGTTGAGCTCGTTGACGATCGCCCTCACGCGGCTGCCCTTCTGTCCGACGCACGCGCCGACCGGGTCGACGTTCTCGTTCGCGGTCCTCACCGCGAGCTTGGCCCTGTAGCCGGGATCGCGGCTGACGCCCATGATCTCGACGATTCCGTCCGAGATCTCGCTCACCTCGAGGCGGAAGAGCGCCTCGACGAACTTGCCGCTGGCGCGGCTGAGGATGACGCTCGGGCCCTTCGCCTCGGGATCGACGCGGAGGACGAGCGCACGGATGGGATCGCCCGTCTGGTAGCTCTCGGTGGGGATCCTCTCCTTGCCCGGGAGGAGCATCTCGGTCTTGCCGACGGTGACGTAGATGTCGCGATGGGAGACGGCGGAGACGGTGCCGGAGACGATGTCGCCTACGCGGTCCTTGTATTCGGAGAAGGTGTTGGAGCGTTCGGCGTCGCGGATCTTCTGCATGATCATCTGGCGCGACGTCTGCGCCGCGATGCGTCCGAGACGGGATGCCGGCATCTCGATCTGAACCGTGTCGCCCTCAGCGACGGGGTTGCCGTGGTTGTAGCGCTTCGCACGCGCGAGAGTGATGAAGCCGGGGCCCTGCTCCTCGTCGGACGCGACCAGCGTGTCGTAGACGTGGATCGAGAGATCCTTGCGGTCGATGACGACCTTGAGATCGTTCGTCACGTTGTGGTTCTTGCGCGCCGCCTGGCTTATAGCCTGCTCGATTGCCGTAAGGACGATCTCGCGGCTCACGCCACGCTCCGCCTCGATGTGCTGGACTATCGCCAGCAAGCTGCCATTCATAGCCATCTCTCGCTCCTTCCTGTCAAATAACAACAATACGAAGTCCCCGGTCCGACCCTCTCCGAATCGCCGAAAACTTAGATAGTTTATCAAAAATGTGCCCCGGAGCGCAAGTAGGGGCATGAAAAAACAGAAAAAAATCCAGCCGCGTAAAACTTCCTGCTATCTGTCCACACGCGCGCCAGCCCCGGCGACCAGCTTCTCCACGTCGGCCCTGGTCGCCATGGACGTGTCTCCGGGCGTCGTCATCGCGAATGCGCCGTGGGCGGCGCCGTATTCGACGGCCTTCTGCGCGTCGTCGAAGGTCATGAAGCCGTAGATGAGCCCGGAAGCGAAGGAGTCCCCTCCGCCGACCCTGTCGTAGATTTCGAGGCCGGGACGCCTGACGGACTCGTGGAGCACGCCCCTGTACCAGCAGATGGCGCTCCAGTCGTTGACTGTCGCGGACTTTACGCTCCTGAGCGTCGTCGCGACGGCCTTGAAGTTAGGATACGCCGCGACGGCCCTGTCGATCATCTTGCGGAACCCTTCGACCGGCAGAGTCGTGAGGTTCGCGTCCACGCCCTCCACCTCGATGCCGAGCGCCGCCGTGAAGTCCTCCTCGTTCCCGATCATCACGTCCACGTACCTGGCGATTTCGCGGTTGACCTCCTGCGCCTTCGCCTGCCCGCCGATGGACTTCCAGAGGCTCGCACGGTAGTTGAGGTCGTAGGACGTGACAGTGCCGTGCCTCTTCGCGGACCTGAGCGCCTCGATGGCGACCTCCGCGGAGGTTTCGGAAAGCGCCGCGAAGATTCCGCCGGTGTGGAACCACCTGACGCCCTCGCGTCCGAAGAGCCCGTCCCAGTCGATGTCGCCCGGCCTCAGCTGGGAGACCGCCGTGTTCCCGCGGTCCGCGCAGGAACGCGCGCCGCGGCACCCGAAGCCGCGCTCGACGAAGTTGAGCCCGTTCCTCGTCTCGCGTCCGATTCCGTCGTACTTGCGCCAGACTACATGGCTCGTGTCCACTCCGCCCTGCAGCATGAAGTCCTCGACCAGCCGTCCGACGGGATTGTCCGCGAAGGCCGTGACGGCCGTGGTGCGGAGTCCGAAGCAGCGGCGGAGCCCTCGCACCACGTTGTACTCGCCGCCGCCTTCCCACGCTCTGAATTCGCGCGCCGTGTGGATCCTCCCGTCGCCCGGATCGAGCCTGAGCATTATCTCGCCGAGCGAAGCCGCGTCCCAGCGGCACTCCGCCGCATCCCTGAGCTGAATCTGTTCCATGCTGATTGTCTCCCTGCAGAAAGTCTTCGGGCCAGATTTTACCATAATGCCCCGACGATGTCACTACCGGCCCTGCAATCAACCGCGAAGGGGCTGAAAGCGGCCCGGAAAATATGATATAATATGCGGCAATTTTCAGGAGTAAAGAATATGCATCCCTATCGCACCCATACTTGCAACGAACTCAGGGCCTCCGACGCGGGAAAGACCGTCAGGCTCTCTGGCTGGATGTTCCGCCTTCGCGACCACGGCGGCATCCTCTTCGTGGACCTCCGCGACCACTACGGTCTCACCCAGATCGTCGTCCATCCGTCGCGCAGCTTCTTCGGACTCGTCGAGAAGGCGCACCTCGAGAGCGTCATCACGGTGACGGGCGAAGTGAAGCTCCGGACGCCCGACACGATCAATCCCGACCTGCCGACCGGCGAGGTCGAGATCGAGGCCAACGAGCTGGTCATGGAGTCCGCCTCGCAGGTCCCCCCGCTCTACATCCCGGACGAGAAGGCGGACGAATCCGAGGAGATGCGTCTCGAGTACCGATTCCTCGACCTCCGCCGCGAGAAGCTCCACAAGAACATAATCCTCAGGTCGCAGGTGATCCGCTTCCTCCGCGAGCAGATGTGGGCCAAGGGCTTCAACGAGTTCCAGACGCCGATCCTCACGGCCTCGTCGCCGGAGGGCGCTCGCGACTACCTCGTGCCGAGCCGCGTCCACCGCGGGATGTTCTACGCCCTTCCGCAGGCGCCGCAGATGTTCAAGCAGCTCCTCATGGTCTCGGGCTTCGACAGGTACTTCCAGATCGCCCCGTGCTTCCGCGACGAAGCGGCGCGCGCGGACCGCAGCCCTGGCGAGTTCTACCAGCTCGACATCGAGATGAGCTACGCGACGCAGGACGAGATATTCGCCGTCGCCGAGGACGTCGTCGGGAAGACGTTCGAGAAGTTCTCCAGGTGGGAGTGCACGCCCGCGCCGTGGCCCAGGATCAAGTACCGAGACGCGATGATGGTCTACGGTTCCGACAAGCCCGACCTCAGGAATCCGCTCAAGTGGATCGACATGTCCGACTTCTTCGCGAAGGCGGACTTCAAGGCGTTCGCGAAGTGCGTCGAGGCCGGCGGACTCGTCAAGGGACTCCTCGTCAAGGGAATCGTCGGCGTCGAGACGCGCACGTGGTTCGACAAGCGCGAGGCGTTCGTCAAGGAGAACGGCGGCAAGGGCCTCGGCTACATCTCCTGGACGAAGGAGGGCGAGCTCAAGGGCCCCATCGCGAAGTTCCTCAGCGCCGACCAGCTCGAGGAGATGAAGAAGCTCTCCGGCATGGAGCCCGGCGACGCGCTCTTCTTCATGGCGGCCGACGTCGACGAGTGCCACAGGCTCTCTGGACTGGTG
>JAFONM010000069.1 GCA_017418445.1 Kiritimatiellia bacterium | reverse complement strand
GGCAGAGTTCCGCTTCAAGCTCGGACAGGCCTTCCGCTACAACGCGTGCTTCTTCCTCTGCAAGTTCAAGACGCCGGAGGGGAAGGACTGGCCGTGGGACTACCGCGGCGGTTCGCTCTCTGTCGCGCCGGAGATCGAGGTCTTCCGCATGTATCCGACCGCGCGCGGCGGCATGTTCTACTACGACGAGACGCCGTCCGTCGCGCTCGTGTGGGGTCCGACGGCGCACGGGAAGACCGTTGACGCAAAGGCCGTCGTCAAGGACGCTTTGAACCGCGTCGTCTGCGAGCGCACGTTCCGCCTCAATCCCTCGCGCCGCGTGCAGTCTCTCTTCTTCCCCGAAATCAAGGCGCGCGGAATCTTCTCGCTCACGGTCAAGGCGCCGGGATACGGAAAGGACGGGGCGGAATTCGAGGACTTCTGCTACTTCGGACGTATCCCGCGCTTCGAGCGCATCGAGGGACGCGCGACGCCTTTCGGCGTGACCAACGTCGGAAGCCTCGACCTCTCGAGCCTCGCCTACGACATGGGTTTCTCGACCGTCCGCCACTTCACGAGCTGGAGCGGCATCGAGCCAATGAAGGGCAAGTGGTCGCTCGGCGGACTCGACTCGGCCGTGGAGAACAACCACAAGGCCGGTCTTAAGGCGTGGATCCAGCTCCACGGGCCGCCCTCCTGGACGCTCCCGCCCGAAATGGGGCGGACGGGCGAGTTCGAGCCCGCGCCGTTCCGCCTCGAGGACTGGAGCGACACGATCGACTTCCTCGCCAAGCGCTACAAGGGCAAGCTCTACGGCTTCGAGTTCCTAAACGAGATCGTGCCGGGCAAGGCCTGCAAGGACCCCGTGAAGGAGTACGTCGAGATCTGCCGCGCCGGATACGAGGCCGCGAAGCGCAACGACCCCGGCCTCGTCTGCCAGCTCGCGGGCGGACTCTGGCCGCACACCTTCCGCATCGACTGCCTCAACGCGGGGATCGCCAAGTACATCGACGTCCTCCCGATCCACTACGGCAACTACGAGGGGATCCGCGAGGCGCAGAAGGACCTCGCCGTGCGCGGAATAAAGAACGTCCGCGTGGCGGACAACGAGACGGCGACCGGATACTCGATCTGGAACTATCCGCCCGACATGGCGTTCGAGAAGTCGCTCGCCCAGTGCCGCTACGTGATGTCGCGCTGGCCCGACGAGCTCTGCGCCGGAGCGGACTTCATCTGCTACTTCGGCGGAAACGGCGACGCCTGCGGAAACTGGAGCTACATGATCGACCTCACCTCGCCGCGTCCAGTCGCCGCGACGCTCGCCGTCGTGCAGGGACGCCTCGCCTACGCGAAGCCGGTCGGCAAGTTCTTCGTCGGAGATACCGTGTGCCACCTCTTCGAGAGGGACGGGAAGCCCTGCCTCTTCCTATACACGCCCGGGAAGGAGGGCGTTAAGATCGCCGTCCCCGCGAAGGGTCCCATGACCGTCGTCGACTTCCAGGGCAACGAGACGAAGGCCGAGGGGGAGGTCGCGACCGGCGACATGCCGGTGATTGTCGAGGGATGCGACCTCGAGGCGCTGAGGCTCCACGCCGCGCTCGAGATCGGCGCGTCCGGCTCGCCCGTGGCGCTCCCGCAGCATACCGCGGACATCGAGTCCATAAAGCTTCCCGTCACCGTCCGCAACACGTACGCCGCGGAGCGCGAGTTCGCGCTCTCCGTCGAGAAGCCGAAGTGGGGCGCCGCGTCCGGGGCGAAGGTGCGCCTCGCGCCGGGCGAGTCGAAGACGCTCGAGCTCGCTTTTGAGGCCGCGCGCGGCGCATCCGCCGCGGGCGCGACGAGGCTCGGCGTCACTATCGCGACGGACGGCGTTCCGTCGGTGACGAAGCCGTTCGTCCTCTACGTGACGGACTCCTCCTCGCTCGGGAACCTCGTGGTGAATCCGACGTTCGACGGCGACATGCAGCCGTGGAAGGGCCAGGGTCGCCAGGTGGAAGAGCCGCTTCCGGGAGACCCCGCTAACAAGGCCCTCGCCATCGACGGCGTCGGAAAGGGATACAGGCACCATTCGCAGAGCGTGAAGCTTCCGGTGCCGGGCGGAACGTATCTCTACACCGCCTGGGCGCGCGGGTACGGAATGGGCGGCGGCTCCAACCTCGACGAGTACGGGGCTGACGGAAAGCACATCAGGAACTACATGATGCTGAACGTCTTCGCGGTCCCCGGCACGGGCTCGAAGGGATGGAACTACTACGCGAAGAAGTTCACGTTCAAGCCCGAGACCGATAGGCTCGCGATGACGCCTGTCGCCACCGGAAAGGATGGCGCGCATGCGGCGTTCGACAACATCCAGCTCTCGCTCTACAAGGGCTGCGATTTCGTTGCGTTCGCGTCCGCCGACGCGAAGGGCGCCTCGCCCGTCCCGCTTCTCTGCGAGAACATGGTGCGCGCGGAGAACGGATACGAATGGTCCGAGAAGAACGTCGCAGGCATCGCGCGCTTCACGTGGTCGAAGGACTCGCTCGTCTTCGAGGCGACGGTCGAGGACGATGCGATGGACGCGCGTCCTGTGGTCGGCGAGAGCGGCGAGGAGACGCTCTCGGGCGACGCGATCGCGCTCTGCGTCTTCCCGCGCATCGGTCCCGACGGACACCCGGAGAGCGAGCAGATCCGCTGGTACATCTCGAAGGCGAGCCCCGGGGGCGGCTCTGGCGCGACGACCGTGTTCCGTCCGAAGAAGTACTCGATGGGCGCGAAGTCGGGCCAGCTCTGCAAGGACTCGTCCGTCTACTCCGTCGACAT
>JAFONM010000068.1 GCA_017418445.1 Kiritimatiellia bacterium | reverse complement strand
GCGCTCCGTACCATTCCTTGAAATGAGAGGCGAGCCATTCCGCGCCTTCGGCTCCGGGACATTCGAGCGCGACCGTCGTGGACGCGTCGAACGCGACGGGCCTGTCCATGTCGCACTTGAATGCGACCGGCACAGGCAGCGGGGAAAGCTCTATCGCGTCGGGATTGGCCTTGTTCCCGGCAAACGCCGAGACGGCAAAGGCCGACAGCAGTACGAGAAGATTTGTCTTCATGCAGGACAGTATATCATAAATCGCCAAGCCGGCGAAACCGTCTGCCGGCGCGTCAGGCGCGGACGAGGGAGGTCGCGAAGGCGCCGTCTTCGCCGGTTTCGAACGGAAGCGACTCGCGCGCAGCGACGGCGGAGAACTCTGGATGGCGCGCGAGAAACGCCGCCACCTGCCCGCCGTTCTCCTCCGGCTCGAGCGAACACGTCGAATAGACGAGCGTGCCGCCGGACTTTACGAGCCGCGCCGCGGAATCCAGAATCCCGGACTGCAGCGCCGCGAGAGTCTTCGTCTTCTCCTCGCTCCAGCCCCACCGCGCGTCGGGACGGCGTCCGAACACTCCGGTGTTGGAGCACGGAGCGTCGACGAGGACCTTGTCGAAGGATCCGGATTCCGGAATCGCCCCGACGACGACAGGATGCGGATCGGACACCACCGCCCTCGCGATATTCTCCTCCAGGCGGCGCCTGCGCTTAGGATTCACCTCGCACGCCACGACCTCCGCTCCGCGCCACGCCATCTGGATCGTCTTTCCTCCAGGAGCCGCGCAGGCGTCGAGTATCTTCTCGCCCGGCTTCGGGTCGACGAGCTCCACCGCGTGCCGCGTCGCCGGATCCTGCACGATGAATTCGCCCTCGGCGTATCCCCTGACCTCCTCGACCTTCTCGCCGCGCCCGAGCTCCGAGAACGATCCGTCCCTTCTCGCAAGATATGTCTTCGCCGACCCGTTCATGAACTTCATCAGCTTCTCTGCGTTCTCCGCGCCGTAGCGCGCGACCCAGCGCCTGCAGAGCGCGCTCGGGAAACTCTCCCTGACGTCCGCGGGCGACGCGGCGACCATAGCCTCGAGCTCCTCCCGCCTGCGGAGCAGGTTCCTCAGGACTCCGTTCACGACCTTCGCGACGCTCGCGCCAGGACACGCCTTCGCCGCCTCCACGGTCTCGTTGACCGCGGCGAAATCGGGGACGGAATCCATGTACAGCACCTGCGCGGCGCCGATGTAGAGCAGCGCCTCCATCTCGCCCTTCGGCCACTTCTTCACGAGCTCGCCGAGGACCTTGCGAAGCGGCCTCAGCCGGCGGATGGTCGTATAGACGAGATCCTGCACGAACGGACGGTCGGGTCCGTCGGGAAGATAGTGCGACGGAAAGTCCTTCGTCTTCAGCCATGCGGCCACTGCGAACGCCGCGGCTCTGCGGGAGTTCCTCATTCCCTGATCGGAACCTTCAGCTTCTGTCCCGGATGGATGTTGTCGGCGTCCTTGATGCCGTTGAGCTCCTTGAGCTCCGCGACGGTGCATCCGCACTTGTTCGCGATGCGGGAAAGGAAGTCGCCCCTCTTGACCTCGTACGTTCCGGTCCTCGGCGCACCCGCAGGAGCCTCGCCGACGACGGGCGTCGGACGGTCGGCGGAAGTCGCAGTCGTCGTCGGACGCGCGGTCTGGCGCGTCGTGGTCGGACGGGCGGCCGGAGTCGTCGGACGCTCCGCGGTCGTCGCTGTCGTCGCGACTTCGGGCCCCTCCGACTCATCCTCATCGGACCTCCCGGACGCTTCGCCTCCATCAGGCGCATCGGGTTCCGTCGCCTTCGCGACCTCCTCCGTCTTCCCCTCGTCGACGGCCTTCGCGTCGCCCGGATGGTCCGAGAAGAACCACACCGCGCCGAGAATCGCCGCGTGGAACGCGACGCTGAGCACGATCGCTATCGTCCAGTCTATCTTTCCGCCGGTGTCTTCCTCTTCGTCAATCATCGCGTTCCTCCGGATGTCAGTTGCGCACGACGCGCTCCACGCGCGTGCCGAGAGAGCAGATTATGTCGTATGCGTGGGTCCCCTTCAGCGCCGCCCAGTCGTCCGGCGTGATGGAATCGTCGCCGCACCTGCCGAAGCAGACGACCTCGTCGCCGGCCTTCACGCCCGGGACATCGGTGACGTCGACGGTAGTGTAGTCCATCGATATCCTGCCGACGACCCTGCAGCGGACGCCGCCGATGAAGACGAATCCACGGTTCGACAGGGCGAGCGGAAGTCCGTCCGCGTATCCCGCCGAGATCGTCGCGATCTTCGCGGGCTCCGCGAGGCACCAGGTCCGTCCGTAGCCGAGCGTCGTCCCCGCGGGAAGCGACCTCACCTGCGCGACGCGCGTCTTGAGCGTGAGGACGGGCTCCACCTTGAGCGCCCTCCTGCCGTTCGGATCGAAGCTGCCGTGGAGGTTGATGCCGGTGCGGACCATCGTGAACGGCGGCTTCGCCGTCTCGGGGAAGTTGTTGATCGCGTCGCTCGCGGCCATGTGGATCTTCTTGAAGCGGATACCCTCCCTGGCCGCCGCGGAAACCACGTCCTTGAAGCGCCTGATCTGTCCCTTGGTGAACGGATCCCTGGGCTCGTACGCCATCGGGCAGTGGGAGAAGACTCCCTCGACGTCGAGTCCGGGCAGACTGCGCACCTCGCGGATGACGGCGAGAGCGTCGCGGGCGGGTATCCCGAGACGTCCCATCCCGGTGTCGAGCTTCATGTGGACGCGGGCGATCTTCTTCGCCTTCACCGCCGCGGCGCTCACCTTCTTCGCCTCGTCGAGGTCGATGATCGGCAGGATCACGCCCGCCCTGACCATGGAAGGAATCTCGTCCGGAAGGACCGACGAGAGAATCTGCACGTCGACGCCCGGCTTGCGTCCGAGCACCTTCAGGAGCTCCAGCGCCTCGTAGGGTTCCGCGACGCCGAACTCCGTGCAGCCGGCATCGGCGAGCACGCGCGCATACGCGGCGACGCCGAGTCCGTATGCGTTGGCCTTGAGGACAGCGAGCACCTTCATCGGCTTCGTCCGCTCGACTATCCTGCGATAGTTGCGCACGAGCGCCTTCATGTCTATTTCGACAGTTACGCGACGGCGGAGTTTCTCTTTCATTTCGTTTTGACGGTATATGTCCTGCCGCACATGTGGCAGGTGATGTCGACTGCCGGAGGAAGCCCCTTCCTCTCCTCCTCGCCGAGCGCGGCGAGCATGGACTCCGCACGGGCCGCGCTGCAGCGGCAGGCGAAGGACAGCGGAGCCGTCCTCTTGAGTTCCGCATTCGCGAGCCCGAGCCGCTTCATGATTCCGCGCGGCGAGACGCCGAGATCGAGCTTCAGGGGGAAGTCCCTCCAGTCGGAGTCCGCAAGCGCCTCGATCATCACCGCGCGCGCAGCGAGCACCTCGACATCGTCCGTGACGGACGCGTCGTCGAACATCACCGCCGTCCTCTGCAGCGATCCCGCGAGATATCCGTCGAGCGACGTCGATATTCCGCGGGAGATTATCCTGCCCGGGACGGAGCGCGTCACCTGGATCTCGCAATCGCCGAGGACCTTCTTCGGATCCGGCCTGCCCATTCCGTCGAAATCGTCGAGTATCTTCCTCTCGGTGTATCCGCGGAGAGTCCCCTCGCGCGTCACCTCCGCGACGAGTCCGCCGAGCGGACCCCTGCACTTCATCTGGAGGATGACCGTCTCGCCCTCCTCCTCCGTCTCCGCGCCGAGGACCGCGACGGATGCGAGCGCCTTCGCGAGGAAGTGCGTGGCGACCGGACCCGAGAGGTGTCCCGCGGCAAGCGTCTGCGCGGCGGTCGTCGCGTCGGCGAGCGTGACGGCCACCTTCCTGACGGGGTCGTACCATTCCTCTCTGCAGTCCTTGAACGCCATCTGAAGAGTCTCTTCGTTTCCTTTCGGGGTATTATATCATATTTGCCACTTCCGCCACGCCGGACGTTCCTTCATTTCGCAAGGAGCAGGGCCAGCACGGCGGCGGCGGCCGCGAGCACGGCGACGGCCGCCACGGCCAGGAGACGCACGAAGACGCGCCTGCGTCCGCGCTTCGCCTTCAGGCCCTTCACGAAGGACTGTATCTCGACGTCGTCGGTCTTGAACGAGAGCGTGTCGTTGGCCTTCTCGGGAAGACGGTCGAGGACGTCCTTCACCGAGCGGACCGTCGGGGCGGACTCCGCGGACGGAGCGTAGTGGATCTCCGATCCGCCCGGACGCTCGAGCCTGTAGCCGATCCGCTCGAACTCCGCGAGCAGCACGGTCGGGTCCGGAATGCGACGCCCCTTCTCCTTGACGCACATGCGGCGGATGAGGACCGCGAGCTCGGGCTTCACGGCAGGCGCGTAGTCGCGGATGTCCGGGAAAGGATCGTCCGAAAGCGTCTGCGCGATTATCTGCGGGGCGTTGGGCGCGTCGAACGGAGTCTTGCCCGTTATCATCTCGAAGAGGACGACGCCGAGCGAGTAGATGTCCGCGCGCGTGTCGACGTTCGCGGCGTCCAGCGCCTGCTCGGGGGCGACGTATGCGGGCGTCCCGAAGACGGATTCCGTCGTCGTGTTGAGGGAGTCCTTTATGTCGTCCGCCTTCGCGATGCCGAGGTCCACGAGCTTCACGAGTCCGTCCGGCTGGATCATTATGTTCTCGGGCTTGATGTCGCGGTGGACGACGTGGTACTTCTGCGCCGCCTCGAGCGCGCTCGCCACCTGGAGTATCACCTCCACGGCGCGGTCCGGATCGAAGTGCCCCGCGAACGCGATGGCCTGCCTGAGGTCGCCGCCGTTCACGTAGTCCATCACGAGATAGTACAGCCTCTTCGGCTCGTCGTATCCGCAGTCGTGGACGGCGACGAGGTTCGGATGGCGGATCCGCGTCGCGATCTTCGCCTCGCGGAGGAACCGCTTCACGTAGCTCGCGTTCTCGGCCGCGACGTCCGGGAACAGGACCTTGAGGGCGAAGAGCGTCTCGAGCAGTTCGTGCCGGACGAGATAGACCGCGCCGAGTCCGCCGTTGCCGAGAAGACGTTCGACGACGTAGCCGTGGAACCTCTCGCCGGGAACGAACACGTCCTCCTTGTCGAAGTTCACTGCGCGCCCCCCACCCTCACGACGACGGCCGTGTAGTTGTCGTCCGCACCGGCCGCAAGGATCTTCTTCTCGATGTCGGCGACGATGTCGGCCGCGGACGCGAGCGCGAACGACTTCGCGAGCTCCCCGTCGGAGACCATTCCGTAGACGCCGTCAGAGCAGAGCAGAAACGCGTCCCCTGCGCGCATCTCTATCTTCTTCCAGTCCGGAACGACCTCGGGCTCGATTCCCACCGCGCGCGTAAGGACGTGCTTGAGATAGTTGATTCCGCTGCCGAGCTCGCGCTTCATCGCCTTCGCCCCGGGCTGGCGGTCGAGTTCGCCGATGACGGTGTGGTCGCGCGTGAGGCGCTGGGCGACTCCGTTCCTGAAGCGGTAGATGCGGCTGTCGCCTACGTTCGCAATGACGGCGGTCGTGGACGGCGCCTCGTCCATGGCGAGGAGCGTCAGCGTCGTCGCCATCTGGTCGTAGCCGGCCTTCCTCGCGAAGTCCCGTATCTCGTCGTTCGATGCATCGATCGCCTTCGCGGCGTCCCTCAGGCGGTCCGAAAACTCCACCTTGCCGTCGACGGCCTTCGCGAGGTTGGCGCACACGATCTCGCTCGCCTCCGAGCCTCCCTGTCCGCCGCCCATTCCGTCCGCGACGGCGAAGAACGAGCGGACCCTGTCGGCAACGAAATGGTCCTGGTTGTCGCGGCGGACGAGTCCCCTCCTGGAGACCGTCGCCACGTCGAGCCTGCGCGACCCGCCCTTTGATCCGAAAAGGAAGTCGAGCATCACCCGCCTCCTCTCATGGAACGGAAGACTATGAACGCGAGAATCGCGAGGGACGCCATGAGCGCCATCGCGGCGAAGAAGACGCCCGGATCGCGGCGTTCCTGCGAAACGCCGCGGTTCGCGGACGGACGCGGCGCGGACTCCTGCGCAGTCGGCGCGCGGTATATCTGCATCAGGTCGACGAGCACGTCGCGCGCGGAAGACGGACGGTCCTCCGCGGCGGGCGAGAGAAGCGACGCGACGAGGGCCGCGAGGCGCGGCGGTATGTCGCCGCGGAAGAGCCTGATGTCGGGGAAGGTGCGGCCCTCGAGCGCCTTCGCGAAAGTGTTCATCGCCGTCTCGCCGTCGTTGGGACGGCGTCCCGCCAGCATCTCGAAAAGGACGACGCCGAGCGAGTAGAGGTCTGACTGTATCGAAGCGGAACGGGAGTCGAGCATCTGTTCCGGCGCCATGTACGCCGGGGTCCCTATGACTGCGCGGGCGCTGGTGACGCGAGGCGAGTCGGACCGGTCCTGGACGCGCGAAGCCCCGAGGTCCGCGAGCCGCGCAATGCCGTCCGAAGAGAAGAGGACGTTCTCGGGCTTCACATCGCGGTGGACGAGTCCGTTCGCCTGGACGTAGGCGAGGGCGTGGGCGATGTCCGCCGCGATCGTGCACGCCTCGGGGACGGGAAGTCCGCCCTTCGCGCGCTCGAGCCTGTCGCGGAGAGTTCCGCCGGAGCAGTAGTCCATAACGATGTATGCAAGGCCCGTGTCGGGATCGCGTCCGCAGTCGTAGACGGCGACGATGTTCGGATGACGCGACCTGAGGGCGAACTCCGCCTCGCGGACGAAGCGCTCCTCGTAGGCGTGGTCGGCGGCGGCGACTTCGGGGTCGAGTATCTTGACGGAGAGGGACGAACCCGCCGACGGATCCGTCACGAGATAAACCTCGCCGGAACCGCCCTTCCCGAGAAGGCGGTCCACCCGGTAGCTGCCGAACGACCCTCCAACCTCCAGGATGGCCCGATCGCCGCCGCTCATCGCATTGACTCCGACATTGGATTCTCCCGATCCGCGGACAAGCCGCCAACCCGCGAAACTACTGCGGGAACCTCTAGATTTTAGCATTTTTCCAACGGCTTGGCAATGCGGATGGAGAGTTGTCGGCGATCGGCGGCTAGCGGCTGTCCGATTGCGTCAGGCAGTGCGGCGCGAGGACTATCGTCCCGAAGGCGCTTTCGTCCGAATAGGGGCGCTTCGGATTGCCGGTCCAGTAGAGCGTATGGTCGCGACGTCCACCTCCGTCGTCGTCCTGGACTCCGATGTTGAATCCGATGCGCTCCGGCGCATTGGTGCGCCCCATGGCGGCCCAGGTGAAATGGAACGTGTACTGCGTCTCCCTGGTCCCCTCCGGCGGGAAGTCGTCGGGGAGGCCCGGCTGCCGGCGGAGTACGTCGACCGTCGTTTCTCCTCCCGGCACACGCCTCACGCTTCCGGACCAGAGCCTGTTCGTGGCGACTCCGAATCCGTCCGGCTTTACGTCTCCGCACCGAACGAACGAATCGGGATATCCAGAGTAGTCGCTCATCGCCGCGCCGTTGGCGACGAGGGAGAATTCGCCGCCGTGCCTGAGGTGCACGCCGCCGTCGGCGCGGCTGTCGGGGAGGCGCGCGCATTCGCCGTCGAGGAAGATCTCCACCGCGTCGTCGTCCCACGCGGGGCACGAGGTCGCGCCTTCCCTGCAGCTGTCGGTCGACACGTCGTCGTCGAAGGTGCAGACCATGACGCAGAGTCCGTCGTCGTCGTGGCAGGCGGCGACCGCGTAGCACAGGTCCGCAGGGCCGTCGGGCATCGTGGTCGCGGCGTCGACGACGCCGTTCGCCGGCGTGACCAGCGTCCACTTCGGCATCTGCGCGCCGCCGACGGGGACGGAGACTATCGTCGGGGTCCGCGCGGCGGCTGCCGCGACAGGAGGGGAAACGGCGCGGACGGACGGAGACCTGAGCGTCACGGGTCCGGCGAGTCCGGACGGAACGAGCGGAGAGTCGGCGGTGAAGTAGTTCCATGTCGTGAAGCACGCGCGACCCGGCGAAGGACGCCTTTCGCCCTTGACGAACCAGTCGGGGAACCGCCTGAGGTAGGACCCTCCCGGATACGGAGCCTTCGCGAACTCGCAGTCCGCCGCCTCCCGCTCGTCGCCGATGAGCCTGTTCGCCCAGACGTTCGTGAAGCGCACCTCGAGCTCGTTGCCGCGCTCGCGGAGGAGTCCGGACGGAATCCTCACCTCGCCCGGCTCGCACCACGCGACGCCGAGGTCGACGCCGTTGAGCCTCGCCCGCGCGACCTGTCCGCGCCTGTCCCCGAGCGACAGGACGCGTGCGCGGACCGCATCTCCGGGCGCGTCGAACTTCGTGCGGTAGACTGCGGTGCCGCTGAAATAGCGGATGCGAAGATCGTCCGACTTCGTCCAGTCGGCGAGCTCGCGGAACTCCACCTCGAAGGCTGCGTTCGTTCCCTGCGCCGGAAACTCCACGCGCCACGGCCCCGCTATCTCGGCGACGGCATCGCCCGGGCCCTTCTGGACGAGGTCGGCGTCAGGCGACGGTTCCACCCGGCGGCGGAACACGAGGAATCCGCTTCCGTGCGGAGCAAGCCGGAGCGGAACGGAGTCCGCGGCTTCAAGCGGCGTGATCCTCCCGTCCACGGGATCGAACCACTCCGGCGCGTACGTCGGCTCCCCGTGACGGAGCTTGAACGTCACGGCGGACGACGAGTGGCTGGCGACGAAGAACACCGATCTGCCGTCCGCCTCGCGGGCAAGCGTGCTGACTACAGCAGACGCGGGGGAGAGTCCGACGATCTCGGCCTTGAGGTCGGCGGGCTCCCCCCACTGGAGCAGCGCCTGGCATCGGGCGAGGTAGTCGAACCACGCCTTGCCGTCCTTCGCCCACGTCTGGGTGCGTCCGAAGTGCGTTCCCCAGCGTCCCATCACCATGCCCGGAAGGAACTCGTCGCCCCAGGGCTGGAGCGGGCACGTATGGAGCGTGAAGCGATTGATGCCGCGCGCGAACTGGAAGTCTCCCGAGCCCTTGAGCGTCTCCGGAGTCTCGACCCAGCTGCAGCTCTCGGGGCCGCCGGTAAAGGCCTCCGCCTCGATGATGTTGTGGCGGACGCCGTCCTCGCGCGTCCAGCGGTTCCACCCGAGCCTGCCGGGGCGCCCGTAGTCCGATGCCGGCGAATACCAGAACTCGGTCATCAGCCTGTCCACGAAGCCGGCGCATTCGCGGGTGTCGAACGGACCCGTATACGGTTCGCAGGCGAACTCGAGTCCGGCGGCGTGCAGCCTGTCGCGCATCGTCCTGAAGAGGACGTCGCGAAAGAGCTCGCTGCGCGTCAGGTCGAAGTCCTTCCGGAACTTCTTCGCGGCCTCCTCGTCGACGCCGTCGGTGAATCCGCCGAGAACCGGCAGGAACGGCAGCGGATCGTATCCGCGGCGCTTCTGGAACTCCTCGCGCATGCGCGGCGTCCACGTCGGCGTCCCCGCCTCGTAGCTGTCGAGCAGGAGGAACCTGAGTCCGCGCCCCACCTGGTCCCCGAGATGCGCCTTCAGCTCGCCGATCACGCGGTCCAGGTGGAACGTGACGGCCTCCGGATTCATCTTGTCGCATTCGAGTCCGAAGACCTCCTGCTGGTTCGGCTGCGTGAACGCCCCCGTCGGAATGTGCGCGATGCGGACACCGTTGACGACGGCTATCTCCCGGATGTCGGTCCGGCGCGCGGGTATGTCGGGCCTGCGGAAGTCTCCGTGCGCCGCGTCGAAAATCGGAAACGCCGCGTTCGCCGCGAGGGATATCTGACGCTCGGCGTTGGTCACGTTGAAGACGAGTTCGCGCATCGCGAGGCGGGGCGGGATCCACGGTCCGCCCGTCGACGTGTACCCCGGGCAGTTGTGGAGTCCGAGCTCGATTCCGCGCTTCTCCGCCTCCTCGCACGCGAAGCGGACGAGCTTCCACCACTCCGGCGTGAAGGCGACGAGCCCCGCGCAGGGGCTGTCCGCGATCGGCGTCGCCCACGGAGTGCAGATGTCCGCCATGCCGAATATGGTCGCAGTCGTGACGCCCGTCTCGCGGAACCAGTCGAGGTCCCTGACGATGCCCTCGCGCGTCACGTTGCATCCCATCCAGTGCCACCACACCCCGGCGTGCGCCGAGCGGGGCGGATTCGCGAAGACCTCGCCCGGATCCGCCGTTTCAGCCATGCAGGGGATGACGGCCGATGCCGTCCACGTCAGCAGGGAAGCCGCAACCATCCTGATCTTCATATCCGCCTGCCTTGCTCAGAACCGAAATGTCATGAAGGAGCCGCGCTTCTCGGCGACAAAGTCGTCGTCGATCAGTATTCGACGGATGGATCGAGCGGGAAGCGACCGAACCCGGATCCGTACACGGCGAGTCCGCCCTTCTCGGTCTCGAGCCTGATCGTCACCTTGCCGCCGGACTTCTCGACGACGGACTCGGGGATGTTCGCCTCGACGAGATATCCGTAGCTGCCCGCCTCGTGCAGGGTGTCGTTGCGCGGCTGCGCGAACCAGGAGAGGATTCCGCGATGGTCCGCGGGATCGTCAGGCAGCTCGACAGTCGCGACCTTCTCGCCGTTCGCGCGGACGACGAGCGTGGACGGCCACTTGCAGGCGCAGGTCATCGGATAGGAGTTCGGATTCTTCGAGCGGTCCGCGAATCCGCCGCCGAGCATGCAGTCGAGGTCGCGCACGCCCTTGTCCAGGTCCTTCGAATCCTTGCCGTTGAGCCGCTTGGCGCCGACCTCGGCGCGGAACGTCGCCTTCTTCGCGTCCTTCGGCAGCGCGAACTCGTATTCGAAGAAGCCCTTCCCCGCGCCGCAGACCTTGCGACCGTCCAGGACGTTCCACTCGCGCTGCGACCACTCCGCCTTCGCGAACCTGGCGGCTGGGACGCTCACCGTGTTCTTCTTCGCCTCGCCGCGCGTCACGAAGCAGGCGAAGTTGCGCGCAATCGCCCTGCCGCCGTCGACAAGCTCGAAGCAGACGACGCCGCACGCGGTTTCGTCGGGAAGCTTCACGAATTCCCTGCGGATGCTCCCGTGCTGCCACGACGAGGCGGTGAACGATCCGCACGATCGCGAATTTTCCACGAGCCGCCCCCTGTCGTTCCAATAGCGCAGCCCGTAGGTGATCTTCAGCTCCCGGCCCTCGTACCTGTCCGTCGTGAGCGAGATGTCCACCGGAATCTTCCATGTCTCGCCCGCCTTGAATTCGCGGCAGAGTTCAGTGTCGAGCGGAAGGTACGCGTCCGCATGAAGGTCATTGAGAGACATCCCCGGGAAGAGCTCCTCGATTCCGGTCTCCTTCGGGGTGCGGTCGAAGCGGACGTACCCGTTCCATTCGTTGATGACGTCGTGGTGCTCGGTGTAGAGCCAGCCGGAGCACTTCGGGCGGCGGCGGAAGGCGTTGATCATCATGTGGTAGTCCCACGACCAGTCGCAGTCGCCCGTGGACCCCTTGTAGCCCCAGACGTTGCCGCACTCGCTGTTGAGCATCGGAGCGCCCGTCTGCACGAAGCCGCCGATGTAGCGTGACGCGGAGCCGGGGAAGGTCTTGTCGCATTCGTCTGCGATGCGACTCTCCCACTTCCAGCCGGGGAGGTATCCGTGCCAGGTGTCGAGGTCCGTGATCACGTGGTCCCTGTTGCACGGGGAGTTGTCCTCGACGAGGCGCGTCGGATCGAGCGCCTTCGCCCTGCGGTAGGCGTCCGCCACGGCGCGCTGCGTCCAGGGCAAGTAGCGCGCGGCGCTGTCAGCGCCCCAGTTCCTGCCGTCGCAGAAGAGTCCCCACGTCTCGTTGAAGAGCACCCACGAGAAGACGCACGGATGGTTGTAGTCGCGCTCGACCATGTCCTCGAAGCAGTGCCAGTGCTCGCGGAACATCGCCTCGGACGCCGCGCCCCACGCGCACGGAACGTCCGCCATGATGAGGAGCCCGAGCCTGTCCGCCCAGTAGAGCTTGCGCGGAATCTCCGCCTTGATGTGGACGCGGTTGCCGGAGAGTCCAAGCCTCTTCGAGATGAGTATCTCGTTCTTCATGAACTCGTCGGACGGGAAGGTGTAGAAGCCTTCGGGATGGTAGCTCTGGTCGAGGGTGAGCTGCAGGTAGATCGGCTTGTTGTTGAGAGTCACGTAGGGATATCCGGTCCCGGGCATCCTGCCGACGCCGATCTTGCGCATGCCGAAGTAGGTGGAGACGGCATCCTGCACGCCTTCGCCGGACAGGTTCAGCCTGACTTCGTAGAGGTGTGGATGCTCGAGGTCCCACAGCTTCGCCTTCTCGAGCGGAATCTCGAGCTTCGCCGTCATCTGTCCCGGCTCGAACTTGGCGACGACGGATTCCGCGCGGTCCTCCGGCCTGAAGCCGACGGTGAGCGCGAGGAGCTTCTTGGCGGGTGCGCCGAGCTTCACCTCGGCCGTCACCCTGGAATTGTCGATATCCGGCGAGAAGCGGGCGGACTCGACGTATGTCTCGCCGCGCGCCTCGAGGTAGACGGTCTGCCAGATTCCGCGCACGTTGCCGTAGCCCTGCTTTCCGTAGAGCCGCCAGTCGTGCTGCGCGAGACCGGCCGCGGCGTCCCAGACGCGGAACGTGATCTTCTGGTCCGAGCCCCACTTGACGAGCTGGGTTAGCTCGAACTCGAACGGGGTGTATCCGCCGGAGTGCTCGCCGAGCTTCGCTCCGTCGAACCAGCAGGTGGTGTCGTGGTCGCTCGCACCGACGACGAGGAAGACTCTCCTGCCCTTCCACTCCGCGGGCACGGAGATGTCGCGGCGGTACCAGCCGACGTCGGCCTCGTCCTTCACTCCGGACGCGGGCGAGCCCCAGCCGAACGGAACGAGAATGCGCTGCGGGAACTTGTCGTCCGCAGCCTCCTGCCACTTCTCCCCGACTCCGGCGTCCGCCCTGTCGGACGCGAACAGCCAGCTGCCGTTGAGGTTCCGCCAGTCGCCGCGCTCCCAGTCGGGACGAGGATGCTCGGGAAGCGGAATGCCCGAATTTTCAGCAAAAACACCGAACGCGCAGACGGACGCGAACGCCAGGATCAGATTTTTCATGGTACTCTCCCCAGTTTTGAACATTGGGGACATTATACTATATTGACGCCGACCTAGTCCACCCCGTCAAACGAGGGGGTAGGCTACCTGGCGGCCTTCATCTGGAGCCAGGACTCTATGAACGGCTGGATGTTGCCGTCCATGACACCGTTTACGTCGCTCGTCTCGCAGTTGGTCCTGAGGTCCTTGACCATCGTGTAGGGACAGAAGACGTAGCTCCTGATCTGCGAGCCCCAGCCGTTCTCGGACTTCTTGCCGTAGAAGCGGTCCATCTCGGCCTTCTTCTGGTCCTCGTAGTATTCGTAAAGCTGGGCGCGCAGCATGTTCATGGCCTTTTCCTTGTTCATGTGCTGCGAGCGTTCCTTCTGGCAGGCGACCACGATTCCGGTCGGGAGGTGGGTGAGCCGGACCGCCGAGTCCGTCTTGTTGACGTGCTGTCCGCCCGCGCCGCCCGAGCGGTAGGTGTCGATCCTGAGGTCCTCGTCCTTGATCTCGACGTCGATGTCGTCGTTGATCTCGGCGACGGTCTCCATGGAGGCGAAGCTCGTCTGACGGCGCTTGTTCGCGTCGAACGGGGAGATCCTCACGAGGCGGTGGATTCCGCGCTCGGCCTTGAGCATTCCGAATGAGTACGGACCCTCGACCCTGAAGTAGACGTCCTTGTAGCCGGCCTCTTCGCCGGGCTGCGCGTCGTATTCCTCGACCTTCCAGCCCTGGCCCTCGGCGTAGCGCTGGTACATGCGGTAGAGCATCGCGACCCAGTCGCACGCCTCGGTTCCGCCCTGCCCGGCGTGGAGCCTCACGAAGACGTTGCACTGGTCGAACTTGCCGCCGAGAAGCGACTGGAGGCGGAGCTTGCCGAAGAACTCGTCGGCCTTGACGCACTCCGCGAGGGTGTCGCTCAGCGCGGTCTGCTTCGCCTCGCCGTCCTCCATGGCGGCGAGCTCGAGCATGACCTCGGCATCCTCGACCGTCTTGACCAGGGAGTCGTAGGGGATGGTGTAGGCGCGCTCGGCGTTTGTCGCCGCGATGACCTCGCGCGCCCTGGCCTGGTTGCTCCAGAAGTCCGCCGAAGCCTGCTGCCCCTCGAGTGCCGCGAGTTTCGCGCGGCGTTCGTCGACCTTGATGTATTCCGCCATCTCGGCGACCCGCTTCTTCAGGTCGTCGATCCTCTGGCGGACCTCCTCGGTCTCGAGCAGCTTGGCATTCTCTTCAGCGGCCATGTCGTCGCTTCTCCCCGGGAGGTCCCCGGCGCGCGCCTGTCAGCGCCCGCCTTCCTTCTCCTCGTCTTCCTCGAGATCGGGGCGCTTGCCCTTGTACCACCAGAACATGATGGGCGTCGCGATGAAGACGGAGGAGTAGGTGCCGGCCACGACGCCGATGAGCATCGTCAGCGCGAAGTCGAAGACCGAGCCCTCGCCGAAGACGAAGAGCGCGGCGACCGCGAAGAACGTCGTGATCGAGGTGATGACCGTACGGCTCAGGCACGAGTTGATTGCGGCGTTGCAGAGGTCGTAGAACGACATGCGCTTGTCGTGGTTCAGGAGCTCGCGGATGCGGTCGAAGATGACGACCGTGTCGTTGATGGAGTAGCCGATGATCGTCAGGAGCGCCGTGATCACGATGAGGGACACCTGGTGGCCCAGGAGCGTGTAGAGTCCCAGCGATATGAGCGCGTCGTGGGCGAGCGCGACGATGCCGCCGAGGCCGAAGCCGAAGCGGAAGCGGAACGCCACGTAGACGAGGATCGCGACGAGCGAGAAGAGGACGGCCTTCGTGCCGGACTCGCGGAGGTCCTGCCCGACCATCGAGCCGACGACCTCGTGGCTCTCGGCGGTGAACTTCGAGTCCGTGAACGCCTCGTTGAGGGCGGTCTCGATCTTCTTCTCGACGCCGATCGTCTCGTCGACGCCCTTGTCGTCGAGAACGACGCCGAACCTGTCGTTGTGGCGCTGGAGGATCCTGGCGACCTCCTGCGCGACGGAGGAGCCGGCCTCGGCGAGGCGCTGGCCCTTCGTGGTCGCGGACGTCTCGGAGACCTTGACGACGATCCTGCCGACCGTGTTGGTGAGGCCGTCGGCACCGACGGACGTCGACGTCTCGAGGACGCGGACGGAGCTGCTGACGTCGAACTTCGCTATCTCGCGCGAAGCCTCGATGTTGTTGAACTTGTCGGCGTTTCTCGTGAGGTTGAAGTGGAGGGTCGTGCCGGAGCTGGACGCGATGCCCGTCTTGATCATGAGGTTGTCGCCCTGGTACTGGATGACCATCGCGTTGTCGATGTCGTCGAGGGCGCTGCGGACGTCCTTGACTTCGGGCGCCCTGCCTTCGATTCCGTAGACGATCGACGTGCCGCCCGTGAGGTCGACGGCGAGGACGTCCGAGGGCTTCGTGGCCGCGCGATAGGCGAAGAGTCCGATCGAGGCGACGATGATCAGGGCGGAAAGAAGGAGCGTCTTCCTGCCGTACCTCATCCAGTCGATATTGGGACTCTGGAAGAACTGGACCATCCTGAACGGCTTCGAGGAGTTCGGGTCCGTCGTGTGGTCGATGACGAGGCGCGTCACGACGAGCGCCGTGAACATCGAGATGATGACGCCGCCCGTGAGCATGATGGCGAATCCGCGGACCGGGCCGGTTCCGACCGAGTAGAGGATCGCGCCGGTGATGATCGTCGTGATGTTAGAGTCGAGAATCGCGGTGAACGCGCGGGCGTAGCCGTTCTCGACGGCCTTGCCGACGGTGCCGCCGCGCAGGAACTCCTCGCGGATGCGCTCGAAGATGAGGACGTTCGCGTCGACCGCCATGCCGAGCGTGAGGACGAGGCCGGCGATGCCGGGCATCGTGAGGACGGGGAGCTGGAACTTGCCGCCGTCCATCGACGGATCGTGGACGAAGAAGCCGAGGAGCGACGCGACGAGGAACAGCGCCGCCGGAAGGAGCAGGAAGTCGAGGACGAGCGCGACGTCGGCGACGGCGCCCGCGTACCTGTAGTAGAACAGCATGAAGCACGCGACGAGCGCAAAGCCGATGAGCGAGGCCCAGGTGCCCCACCTGATCGCGTCGCGTCCGACCGTCGGGTCGACGGTCGACTCGGCGAGGATCATGAGAGGCGCCGGCAGGGCGCCGGCGTTGAGGTCCGAGGCGAGCGCCTTGGCCTCCTCGAAGGTGAAGTTCCCGGTGATCCTGCCGCTGCCGCTGATCTCGTCCTGGATGACGGGCGCGGAGACGAGCTCGTCGTCGAGGATGATCGCGAGCTGGCGGCCGATGTTGGCCTTGGTGAGCCTGCGGAACTTCTCGGAGCCCTCGCCGGACAGGCTGAAGAGGACCTTGCAGCCGCGCTCGAGCCCCTCGGCGATGCCGGGTTCGGCGTGCGCGAGGTCGGCGCCGGTGAGGTTCACCTTGCGGCTCACGAAGCGCGGACGGTAGAGACTGGGGTCGCGCTCGTCGCGCTCGAGAATGAAGCGGACGGGCTCGGCCGACCTGACGCGTCCGAACGAGGAGAGGCGCGAGAGGTAGTTGGAGCCCTGCGAGATCTCGTACCAGTTCGGGTCGCGGCGGTAGGTCTTGCCGCCGGCGTTGACGAAGCCGACGGGCGCCCTGTCGTCCGGCAGCTGCGAGATGAGGTCGGATTCGTTCTTCGGGACGAGGCGGAACTCGAGGTAGGCCATCTTGCCGAGGCGCTCGCGGGCCGCATCGCGCGTCGCCTTGTCGGCGCCGGGGAGCTGGACGAGGATGCGGTGCTTGTCCTTGATGGGCTGGATGAGCGGCTCGTTGGTGCCCATCGCGTCCACGCGCTTGCGGATGATCTCGACGATGCGGTCGTCGCTGCCTTCGAGGGTCTGCACGACCTTGGCGTCGAGGGCCGCGGGGTCGTTCGCAAGGTACGGATCGCGCTCGACGAGCTTGTCCCTGAGACGGACCTCGTCGACGCCGAGCGTGAAGGCCGAACCGCCCTTCAAGTCGAGGCCTCGCCGAATCTTGGACTTAAACTCGCCGCTCGCGTCCTTCGACGGGAAGAGCAGAGCACCGGAGAGGCCCACCACGAGGATGAGCGTCAGCCATTTCCAAATATCGTTGCGACCAACCTGATTCTTCGCCATTTCCGTGTTCCTTGTCTAGACCTTATTCAACAGTGGCGCGGGCCTTGCCTTCCTTGATGCGCTTTTCGACGACGGTAGCCGCGATAGCCTTGGGAACCGCCTCGTACTGCTTGAAGATCATCGTGAAGGATCCGCGGCCCTGCGTGACCGTGCGGATCGCGTTCGAGTAGCCGAACATCTCGCCGAGCGGGACGGTGGCCTTGAGGAGCTTCACGCCCGCGCGGTCCTCCATGCCCTCGATCCTGCCGCGGCGCTGGTTGATGGAGCCGTTGGCGGCGCCCATGTACTGCTCGGGCACGACGACCTCGACGTCCATCATGGGCTCGAGGAGCTGGGGCTTCGCCTTCATGAACGCCTGCTTGAAGCACTGGGCCGCGCAGGTGATGAACGCGAATTCGTTGGAGTCGACCTCGTGGTAGGAGCCGAAATAGACCGTCGCCTTGACGTCCACGACCGGGAAGCCCGCGAGCGGGCCGGCCTCGAGGGCCTTCTTGACGCCCTTCTCGACGGCCGGGATGTACTCGGTCGGGATGACGCCGCCCTTGACCTCGTTGACGAACTCGAAGCCCTTGCCGGGCTCCTGCGGCTCGAGGCGGAGGCACACGTGCGCGTACTGGCCGCGGCCGCCCGACTGCTTGACGTGCTTGTACTCGTTCTCGACCTTGGTCGTGATCGTCTCGCGGTACGCGACCTGCGGGGCGCCGACGTCGCACTCGACGTTGAACTCGCGCTTCAGACGGTCGACGATGACCTCGAGGTAGAGTTCGCCCATGCCAGCGATAATCGTCTCGCTCGTCTCCTGGTCGAACGTGACAACGAACGTCGGGTCTTCCATCGCGAGGGCGTGGAGCGCCGCGCCGAGCTTCTCGTTGTCGCCGCGGGACTTCGGCTTGACGGCGACCGAGATAACCGGCGCCGGGAAGTCGATGGACTCGAGCGTGATCGGGTTCTCGGGATCGCAGAGCGTGT
>JAFONM010000011.1 GCA_017418445.1 Kiritimatiellia bacterium | reverse complement strand
TGAAGTTCAACAAGGACGCGAACGGGCGCCTGAACGGCTTCGTGACGCTTTCGGGCGACCTCGGCAGCGGTTCGGCGATGCTGTTCTACGAGGGAATGGGCTCGACGTTCCGCTATCTCGTCGCGCGCTTCAGGATCGGCTCCCGCGCGGTCGAGGTCCGCTATCAGATGTACTTCAACGGCACGGGCGAAAGCGCGACGATCCTGTCCTCGTATACGCCCACCGCGACCGTCTGGACCGACTAGGCCGGCGGATGTCTGCGCACCATGGGGCAACCTTGGCAAAAAAGGTCAGTCGACCTGCCTCCTCGCTGCCCCCCCCCCCTTGACGGCGGATGGGCGAAATGGTAGAATGCGCGCCGTTCACATGAACCAGAGCAGTCAGTTCTTCCTTCTTGGAGGCCTCCTTCTTGCGTACAAGCGACGCGGGGTCTGACGGAGTTTCCCAAAAAAGGACGAACTGAAAGACAGAGGGCCCCGCAAATCCGGCGGGGCCTTTTCTTTTCCACCTCAACCTGAAAACACAACATCACAACAATGAACTCAACAGCAGTCAGATTCTTCGACACGACGCTGCGCGACGGCGAGCAGGCGCCCGGCTACTCGATGAACATCGAGGAGAAGGTGCGCATGGCGCGCCAGCTCGAGGCGCTCGGAGTCGACATCGTCGAGGCGGGCTTCGCGATTGCCTCGCCCGGGGACTTCGCAAGCGTCCAGGCGATTGCCGGCGCCGTCAAGACTCCGGTCGTCGCGTCCCTCTCCCGCGCTCTCGTCAAGGACATCGACGCGGCGTGGGACGCCGTCAAGGGCGCGAAGAAGCCCCGCATCCACACCTTTCTCGCGACGAGCGACCTGCACCTCGCGTGCAAGCTGAAGATGTCGCGCGAGCAGGCGCTCTCGAGGATCGCCGACGCGGTGAAGTACGCGCGCAATCTCTGCGACGACGTCGAGTTCTCGCTCGAGGACGCGTCGCGGACGGATCGGGACTACATGTGCCGCGTCGTCGAGGCGGCGATCGCCGCGGGCGCGACGACAATCAACCTGCCGGACACGGTAGGCTGCGCGACTCCGCGGGAGATCCGCGAGATGGTCTCGAACGTGATGGAGCGCGTCCCCGCGATAGACCGCGCCGTCGTCTCGCTTCACTGCCACAACGACCTCGGACTCGCCGTCGCGAACACGCTCGCCGGACTCGCCGCGGGCGCGCGGCAGGCGGAATGCTGCATCGCCGGAATCGGCGAGCGCGCGGGCAACGCCGCGCTCGAGGAGATCGTCATGAACCTCAGAACGCGCCGCGACGTCTACGGACTCGACTACGCGATCCGGACCGAGGAGATCGCGAAGACCGCGAAGCTCCTCTCGTCCATCACCGGCGTCAAGCTCGCGCCGAACAAGCCGATCGTCGGACAGAACGCGTTCGCGCACGAATCCGGAATCCACCAGCACGGCGTGATGGCGGACGTGAAGACCTACGAGATCATGACGCCCGAGAGCGTAGGCGTCAAGAAGACCGCCCTCGTCCTGGGCAAGCACTCCGGCCGCCACGCCTTCTCGCAGCGCCTGTCAGAGCTCGGATACTCGCTCGACAAGGAGACGGAGGACAGGCTCTTCGCGGCGTTCAAGGTCCTCGCGGACCGCAAGAAGACGGTCGAGGACCGCGACCTCGCCGCGCTCGTCGACACGGCGAACGGACACGTCCCGGGCGAGAACGACTGGAAGCTCGTCAACTACGTCGTCTCGAGCAGCAACAGGATGTTCTCGACCGCATGCGTCACGCTCGTGAAGGGCGGAAAGACGGCGACCGAGTCCGCGTTCGGAACGGGTCCGATCTTCGCGTCCATCCGCGCCGTCGAGAAGCTCGTGAAGCATCCGTTCTCGCTCGAGGACTTCCAGATCCAGGCCGTCACCGAGCGCCGCGACGCACTGGGCGAGGTCTCCGTCAAGATTTCCGACGCGAGCGGAACGTACCGCGGACGCGGAGTCTCGACGGACATCATCGAAGGCTCGATACTCTCGACGCTCGACGCGGTCAACCGCATGATGCTCGGGTCCGCCTCCGCCCTGGGCTCTGGCGCGGCATCGTCCGTCCAGCGCACGTACGAGGACGACGACCTGCTCAGCGGCAGGACCGACCGGTAGCATATTCGCTGTTCACTCCGAACTGTTCACTGTTATGATGACAATGACCCAGAAGATCCTGGCGGCTCACGCCGGCAAGGATGAAGTGCACGCGGGCGAACTCGTCATGGCGAAGCTCGACCTCGTCCTCGGGAACGACATCACGGCTCCCGTGGCGATAGGGGAATTCCCCAAGTTCGGACGCGGGAAGGTGTTCGACAGGACGAAGATCGCCCTCGTTCCGGACCATTTCGCGCCGAACAAGGACATCAAGGCGGCGGCGCAGTGTGCCTGCATGCGGAACTTCGCGAAGGAGCAGGGCATCGTCAACTACTTCGAGGTCGGACACGACTGCGGCGTCGAGCACGCGCTTCTCCCCGAGAAGGGACTCGTCACGGCCGGCGACCTGATAATCGGGGCGGACAGCCACACCTGCACCTACGGAGCGGTCGGCGCGTTCTCGACCGGAGTGGGTTCGACGGACATGGCGGCCGGAATGTCAGCGGGCGAGACCTGGTTCAAGGTGCCGTCCGCGATCAAGGTCGTCGTGAAGGGGAGGTTCCGCAGATGGGTTTCGGGCAAGGACCTCGTCCTGCATCTGATCGGACTCGTCGGCGTAGACGGCGCACGGTACCAGTCTCTCGAGTTCACAGGCGACGGGATCTCCTCGCTCGCGATGGACGACCGCTTCACGATCGCGAACATGGCGATAGAGGCGGGGGCGAAGAACGGAATCTTCCCCGTGGACGACGTGTGCCTCGCGTATCTGAAGGCTCACGGCGCGAAGGAGCCGCGAATATATGCGGCGGATCCCGACGCCGGATACGAACGGACGGTCGAGATCGACCTTGACGCGCTCGAGCCGACTGTCGCGTTTCCGCATCTTCCGTCCAATACGCGCCTCGTGCGCGAGGCGGAAGGACTTCCCGTCGACCAGGTCGTGATCGGCAGCTGCACGAACGGACGGCTCTCCGACCTGCGCGCGGCTGCCGCGGCGATGAAGGGACGCAAGGTCGCGGACGGGCTCCGCTGCATCGTCATTCCTGCGACGCAGCGCATCTGGCTCGAGGCGATGAAGGAGGGACTGCTCGCGCGGTTCGCGGAGGCGGGCTGCGTCGTCTCGACGCCGACGTGCGGACCCTGCCTCGGCGGCTACATGGGAATCCTCGCGGAAGGCGAGCGGTGCGTCGCGACGACAAACCGCAACTTCGTCGGCCGCATGGGACACGTCAAGTCCGAAGTCTACCTCGCCTCGCCCGCCGTCGCCGGAGCCTCCGCCGTCGCCGGCCGCCTCGCACTCCCCGCCTGACCTCCGCCGCCAACTGCAATCTACCAATGAACTTCACTGGAAAAACCTGCAAATTCGCCGACAACGTCGACACCGACGGCATAATCCCGGCGAGATATCTCAACACCTCGGACGCGAAGGAGCTCGCCTCGCACTGCATGGAGGACGTCGACGCGACGTTCGCCGCGCGCGTGAAGCCGGGCGAGATCGTCGTCGCGGGCAGGAACTTCGGGTGCGGCAGTTCGCGCGAACACGCGCCGATCGCCATCAAGGCGTGCGGAGTCGCGTGCGTCATCGCGGCGAGCTTCGCGCGCATCTTCTACCGCAACGCGCTCAACATCGGGCTGCCCATAGTCGAGTGTCCCGAGGCGTCGGAGGCGATCTCGGCGGGCGACACGGTCACGGTCGATCTCGACCGCGGCACCGTCACGGACGAGACGACGGGACGCGATTTCAAGGTGGAGGCGTATCCTCCGTTCATGCAGGAGCTCGTCTCCGCCGGCGGACTCGCCGCGTATCTGAAGGCAAAGGGAAAGGCAGGTTTGAAATGAAGGCGAAAATCGCAGTCATCGCAGGCGACGGAATCGGACCCGAGATCGTCGCGCAGGCGGTAGAGGTTCTCAAAAAGGTCGCCGCGGAATTCGGACACGGGTTCACGTTCGACGAGCGGCCCGTCGGAGGGGCGGCGTACGACGCGACGGGCGATTGCCTGCCCGCGGAGACTCTCGATGCGTGCCGGCGTGCCGACGCCGTCCTGCTTGGCGCGGTGGGCGGTCCGAAGTGGGATTCCCTCCCCGCCGCGCAGCGTCCCGAGCGGCGTGCGCTGCTGACGCTCCGCAGGGAACTCGGACTCTTCGCCAACCTCCGTCCCGCCAGGACGTGGCCGACGCTCCGGGGTTCGTCTCCGCTGAAGGACGAGATCGTCGCGGAGGGAGTGGACCTCCTGGTCGTCCGCGAGCTGACCGGCGGACTCTACTTCGGAGAGCACGTGCGCGCCGCGGACGGGCAGAGCGCCCTCGACACCATGCCGTATTCCGTCGCGGAGATAGAGCGCATCGCGCGCGTCGCGTTCGCCGCGGCGCGGAAGAGGCGCGGACGCGTCACGTGCGTCGACAAGGCGAACGTCCTCGAGACGAGCCGCCTCTGGCGCGAGACGGTCCAGCGGCTGCAGGGGACGGAAGCGTCCGATATCGCGCTCGACTTCATGTATGTCGACAACGCGGCGATGCAGCTCGTCCGGTCGCCGTCGCACTTCGACGTCCTCCTAGCGGAAAACATGTTCGGCGACATACTTTCAGACGAAGCCTCGCAGATCACGGGGTCTATCGGGATGCTGCCGTCGGCGTCGCTGCGCGAGGACGGGTTCGGACTTTACGAGCCGATCCACGGATCCGCCCCGGACATCGCCGGCCGCGGCGTCGCGAATCCGCTCGCCACGATTCTGTCCGCGGCGCTGCTGCTGCGGCACAGCCTCGGACTGGAGGCGGAGTCCGCGGCGATCGAGCGCGCGACGGGAGAGGTGCTCGCCTCGGGAGAGCTCACGCCCGACCTGGGCGGAAGCGCGACGACGTCCCAGGTCGGCGCGGCGGTGGCGAAGAAGGTGTACGGTGGATGACAGCTGGCGGATGGCGGCGTTCCGCGCCGCGCGCTCCGCGCCAATTATGCTATAATGCGCATGTGAAACGCAAGAGGCTTCCATTCGAGATCCTGTACGAGGACGACGACATCGTCGTCATCGACAAGCCGGCCGGGCTGCTTGCGACGCACACGCGGCTGCACGGCGCGAGGGCCCGGGCCGAGCAGCCGACGGCGGAGAACTTCCTCAACGACTACGTCAGGAAGGGACAGGCGAAGTCCAGGAAGCGCGTGTGGCTCGTCCACAGGCTCGACCGCGAGACGAGCGGGGTGATGATGTTCGCGAAGAGCGCGGAGGTGGCGGACCGCATGCGGTCCGACTGGTCGAACCTCACCGAGAAGACGTACCTTGCGCGCGTCGAGGGGACGATGTCCGGGAAGTCCGGAGTGTTCGAATCGCATCTTCTCGAGGATTCCGACGGATACAGGGTGAGGTCCGTTCCGGAGGGGAGGGGCGGAAAGTGCGCGAAGACGGAGTGGAAGGTGGTTTCCGAATCCCGCGGAACCTCGCTTGTCGAGGTGAAGCTCCACACGGGGCGGAAGAACCAGATCCGCGTCCATTTCGCGGAGGCCGGACATCCGGTCCTCGGGGACGTCAAGTACGGGGGGCGGAAGGCCCGCAGGCTCTTCCTCCACTCCACGAGGCTAAAGGTAAGGGACAAGGGGGTGTTCGAGTCATGCTTGGATTTGTAGCTGCCATGGAGTCCGAGGCGGAGGCGGTCCTCTCGGCCTTCTCGGAGAAGACCGAGACGCTCGAGTGGGGGCGCCGCGTCGTTCGCGGGAAGTTCCGCGGCGAGCCGGTTCTTCTGGTCGTCTCGGGGGTCGGCAAGGCGAACGCCGCGGCCGCGACGCAGCTTGC
Source organism: Kiritimatiellia bacterium (assembly GCA_017418445.1). GTDB lineage: Bacteria > Verrucomicrobiota > Kiritimatiellia > RFP12 > UBA1067 > UBA1067. Next base: position 2,139 of record JAFONM010000011.1, on the reverse strand, counting down.
GATTGCGGATGGCGCGAAGGGGATCGTCAACGCGGGAGTGTGCGGCGGGTTCGATCCGTCGCTGAAGGTCGGCGACGTCTGCGAGGTGTCGGCGGCGGTCCAGTACGACTTCGACCTCGCGGCGGTGAACGGGACGGACATAGGGGTGCTGGACGAGCGCGAGTCCGCGCGGATTCCGCTAAGGACGACCGGCCGACGGCCCGCGTTCGTCATCGCGACGGGGGACCACTTCAACGATGCGGAGGGGGACCTGCCGCTTCTCGCGAGGCTTGGATGCGGACTCAGGGACATGGAATGCGGTGCCGTCGCGCAGGTGTGCGAGAGGGCGGGGATTCCGTGTCTTGCGCTGAAGTGCGTCACGAACGTGATCGGTTCGGGCGCGACGGGGCAGTTCCGCGACAATCTCGCGAAGTGCCTCGCGACACTTTCCGATGCCGTTCGCCACTTGCCAAACGGACCAATTTTTTGATAAAATACAAACATTCTAGTCAAAACAAGGTAAGTTCGCAATGGCGAAAGAAGAAGATCAGGCTATAGAGGTAACAGGCACCGTAACCAAGGTGCTCCCGGCGACGATGTACAAGGTCCAGCTCGAGAACGGGCACGAGGTTCTTGCGCACATTTCCGGAAAGATGAGGAAATACTTCATCAAGATCGCAATCGGCGACACGGTCACCGTGGAGATTTCGCCGTACGACCTCGGCAAGGGCCGGATCACCTATCGTCACCGCGAGCACACCGTGCAACCGCAGTAAATCATTTCACAAAACAAGGAGATTGAAAAATGTCAGGTCACAGCCACTGGGCTACAATCAAGCGCGCGAAGGGCGCGGCGGACGCTAGGAAGGGCAAGATCTTTTCGAAGCTCGGCAAGGAAATCACCATCGTCGTCAAGGCGAAGGGCGGGGATCCGGACAACAATCCGACCCTCCGTACGCTCATCGCGAAGGCGAAGGCGGCCCAGATGCCGAACGAGAACATCGAGCGCGCCATCAAGAAGGGCACGGGCGAACTCGAGTCCGCCGAGATGGCGGACGCCCAGTACGAGGGCATCAAGGGCGGCATCGCCGTCGTCGTCCGCGTCCTTACGGACAACAAGAACCGTGCCGCGGCCGAGGTCTCGAACGTCTTCAAGAAGAACGGACTCGAGCTCGCGAAGCCGGGCAGCGCCTCGCGTCTCTTCGACCGTCTCGGCCAGGTCATGATTCCGGCGGCCGACGGCGTCACCGAGGACAGGGTGATGGAAGTCGCGCTCGAAGCGGGCGCGGAGGACGTCGTCTCCGAGGACGGCGGCTTCACCGTCAAGTGCCAGCCGAACGACTTCATCGCGGTTTCCGACGCCATCAAGGCGGCCGGCATCGCCATCGACGAGGAGAATTCCGCCATCGGGCTCGTCCCGAACATGACGACGCCCGTCTCCGACGTCAACGTCGCCAAGGCGATCAACAAGTTCACCGACATGCTCGAGGACCTCGAGGACGTCCAGGACGTCTACACCAACATGGAGACGACTGACGAGGTCGACGCGGCTCTCGAGGCCGAGGGCTGAGGATGAAGCTGGAGCACGTTGCAATCGACGTTGCGGATCCCGAGGCGCTCATCAAGTGGTGGTGCGAGAACCTCGGCTTCCGCAGGTCGGCGCCGAAGTCCGCCTTCATAATCGACGACACCGGCGTGATGGGTCTCGAGGTCTACAGGACCGGCGAGACTCCGTCCGCCCCGGACTACCCGTCGATGAACCCGATGACGCTGCACATCGCGTTCGTGAGCGAGGACGTCAAGGCGGACGTCGACAGGCTCGTCGCGGCAGGGGCCAGGCTCGAGAAGCTCAGTCTCGACAACCCGGCGTTCCACATGGCGATTCTCCGCGATCCCTGGGGCGTCCCCGTGCAGCTCTGCAAGCGCGAGCATTCGATTTTCTTCAAGTAAGGGGCGCTTGAGGCGCCGGCGGAGCTCCGCCGGCGATGCTGGCTCCGTTGATTTGTCGTGGGGCGACAATGATAGAGGGGGGAAAGAGATGGGCGAGGAAGAAAGGAAAGAAGGCGGCGGAAAGTTCTTCAAGACACTCGTCGTCCTTGCGGTCCTGGGCGGACTCGGATACTTCGCGTACGTGAAGGGGTATCACAAGCTCGTCATGGA
>JAFONM010000067.1 GCA_017418445.1 Kiritimatiellia bacterium | reverse complement strand
GCCACGCTTCTTTGGGGAGCCAACAGGGTCAGACCTGATTGCCACAGTAAATTGCCACAGTAGGTTTTCCTTGTCATAGCGGCGCGACCCTTTCGATTCACAGCTTGCCCCCTTCAAACGCGCGGTGTGCCACTCGGCTGATCAGGCGCTGGCACCGATCTGGAAGATTTATCCTGCAACGCCTCATGCCGAACAGTATATCATAAACTCCCGCTACTGTGGTAACCATGTAGCCCGTTGGGGAACCGTGGCCATCGCCCTTCGCGACGGCCTCCTGAAACCATGAGCCGAGGCGCCAGGCATTACCTGAGCGCAAGGCGGAAGCGGCATTGGCAAAAGCGGACGTCACGAGGACGCTTCATTTCCGCCAAGCATTATCGCCTCGCGCATTTCGGCGAGCGTGTAGGGCTTCGCGAGAAATCCGTCGAACGGCTCCGAAGCGAACATCTTCTTCAGGTCCGCCTCGCGCGATCCGGAGAAGATGACGACCTTCGCCCTGGGGGCCGCGACGCGGAAGGACCCGAGAAGTCTCACCGTGTCGATCCCTCCGAGGTGCGCATCAAGCAGTATGACGCCGATCTTGTCCGTCCTGCGCCTGATGGCACCCAGGGCCTCCGCCCTGTCGTGGGCAACGAGCGGCTTCACGTTGAGCGTCTTCAGCAGGATCGACGACGTCTTGAGGATGGCCTCGTCGTTGTCGACGATGAGGACTTCCTCGGGAAGGCTTCCTTCGGTCCTTGCCGGCACCCCCTCTTCGGAGGCCGAAAGCTTCGACTCGGGGAGATAGATATGGAACGTCGTTCCCTCGTCCAGCCTGCTGGTGACGCGGATTCCGCCGCCGTGCGCCTCGACTATGGAAAGAACCGTGGCGAGCCCGAGTCCGCGTCCGACGGACTTCGAGGAGACGTAGGGATCGAACATCCTATGGAGAAACTCCGGCTTTATGCCTGGACCGTCGTCCGCGATGCGCATCATGGTGCCGACTCCCGGCTTGAGCGGACGGTCCGACCGGTACGCGCACGCGCGCTCGGCGGTCATCTCGTAGCGTTCAGTGGAGATGACGATGTGTCCGGGCCTGTCGCCAATCGCCTCGGACGCGTTCTTCACGATGTTGAATATGACCTTCCAGAACTGGTTGGGATCCGCATCGACGTCGGGCGCGTCCGGCGAAAGGTCGAAGGTCAGGTCGACGTTGTCCCCGAGGACGCCCTCCGCGAGCATCTGGCTGTCGCGCACTATGAAGGACGGCTTGAGCCGAGAGAGGGTCATCTTCGCCTCGCCTGCGAAGGTCATCAGTTCCTTCGTCATGGCGGAACCGCGCTTTACGGCCTTCCTGATGGTCTCCGCGCGGGCGACGCTTGCCTGGTCGGGATGCTCCGGCATTCCGGTCTCGACGGTGTTCTGGATCACCGTGAGGACGTTGTTGACGTCATGGGCGATTCCGGCGGCGAACTGGGTCAGCGACTCCCGCTTGGAGAGATCCGCGGCCTGGCGCTCGGCCGCTATCCTCAGCTCGTGCTCCCTCGTCTCGCGAGTCATGTCGCGCGTTATCGCGAGGGCGAAGTGCTCGTCGAGGAGGGTAAGGCGCATCTCGAAGGTTCGCCAATCTTCGCGGTTCGGCGACGACTTGTCGGTGAGGCGCACGCGCGACGGCTTCTTGAGGTCGAACATCCTCTTCAGGGCACGGTCGAACGCGGCGACGCCGTCCTCGCCCCACACGGCGGGATCCATGTATCCTCCCAGGATGGAATCCGGAATCGGCTTGACGTACTCGGGCTGCTTTGTGATGGACACGAGCCGCCCCTTGGCGTCGAAGACGGCGAGCGCGTCGGGAATGCCCTTTATGAGCGCCCTCTGCCTGTCGCTGAGCTGTCCGAGCGTGACGGTCCTCTCGGATATGGTCTCGAGCATCCTGTTGACGCTTTCCGCGAGGAGCGCGAACTCGTCCTCGCCCTTCCACTCGAGCCTCGGACAGTCCGCCTCGCCCAGGTGTCCGGAAAGATCCCTGATGGCGCAAGTCATCTTCGTCAGCGGATTGAGCAGGACCTTGCCCTGTATCCAGAAGACCGGGATGACGAGGAAGATTCCGATGACGGCGACGAAGAACGTGAAGCGTCCGAGCGCGGAGGACGTCACGCGCGAGAACTCGGCGGGAAGCGACACGGCGACCGTCGTGACGGTGTTTCCGGCTATGTCCCGGACGGCGAACACGGCCTCGAACGGCTTTGCGCCGATGCTCCAGAACCCGCCGGAGTAGTAGTCGAGCGCGCTGGAGAGCATCGGAGCGAAGCCGAAGTCGTTCCGGACCGTCTCGTCCTCCGTCGAATACATCTGGACATATTCGCTGCGGCGGACTCCCATCCCCTCGGCCGGCGGACTGATTCCGCGCACGTCCACCGTGTAGGCCGTGTTGCCTACGCCCAGCTGGGAGGAGAACTCCCCGACGCTGAACGGCGAACCGAGCACCAGCACCGCGCCGGAGGGGAGCTTCGACATCGAGACATAATGCGCCGTTCCCCTGAGGAGAATGATGCCCACCGGGAATTCCGTGACGGCATCGCCCTTCATCCACGCGACGATGCGTTCGGAATACTGCTCGAGCTCCTCGACCGGGATTTCGTGTATCTCCCCGGACTCTCCCCGCTGCGCCGCCGAGCCCAGCCTGCCGTCCGGGGCGTACCAGGCTATCACCGACACTGCGGACGGACCGACGGCCTCCATTGCCGCCTTCGCGGTCATGCCCGAGCCCTCCATGGCCTCGGCTATCGGCGCGACGAGTCCCTCGTTCGCCTTTCTGGCCCGCTCCGCATTCCTGTTCGCTATGCGGGAGACGTCCATGCCGACCGACTTCACCTGGGTCTCCGTGTCGCGGACCAGATGGACAAGAACGATTCGTCCTCCGATGTAGAAGACGGCGAGAATCAGCATGAGGAAGAAGGCGGTCGCCATCGAATACTGCGTCCGTATGGAATTCATCACCCACGACAGCCGTCCCGGCCTGGGCACGGACTTCTTTTCCTCAGACGACATTCGACCTGTCCTCCTTCCTGATCATGCGCGCGCGGCACCACGCCCACAGAAGCACCAGCACCAGCGCCAGGCCGACGCCGACGCGCATCATGGCGAGCGCGTCCGCCTCGGCGTCCCGCCGCGGGGCGGGGCCGTCGCGGTGCATGGCGACGAGAGTCCCGCCGTCCTGGAGCTTCTCGTCGTACCTGACCTTGGGAAAGACCGAAAGACCGCCGATCTGCGCGCGCGACCTGTCGACGGCTCCAGAGACCGCAAGTTCGCGGCGGCGGCGGCGCGACTCCTCGATGTCGGAATTCCGCCACCGTTCCATGCCCGGGTCGATCGACGCATCGATCATTCGCCGTCCTCCTCGGCGTCGTAGGCGGGATTGAGCGCATCGGGCACCTCCTGCCATGCGACGGTGAACGGATCCTGCGGACCGACCGGGAGTCCCAGCGCCGCCGCGGCGGAGCTCGCCGTGCCGCGCTTGAGACGCATGTCCCAGTTGAAGTTCAGCCGCTTGCCCGAAAATGAAAGCGCCTCGTCTCGGCATACGAGCGACCCGTTGATGTTGATGCTCCCGCTGCCCGCCGGCTTGCCGAACGCCCCGTGGTTGTTGTACATGACCGCGTCGATGGTGTCGATGGTGGATTCGGCGAGATTGGACAGGACCGCGTCGTCGCATACGGTTTCATAGTATTTTCTGTCGTATGTCGTCGCAAGCACCTCCTCGACGGACGGGTAGCTGCTTCCGGCATAATGGTAGATGTAATAGTTCCCGCGGCCATCCCTGCCGAATTCATACGCCCCCTTGTACGCCTTGTAGTAATCGTACGACACCGGGACCCACTCGGTCTGGGTCGCCGTCACAAGAGTCGTCTCCGTCTTCGTCCTCACCTTGCCGAATTTCCCGCTGGACGAGTCGTATCCTCCACAGGTGCTGGCGACGGCGACGTACTCGTCGGCAAGCCCGGAGACCGTCTCGACCGCGGTGTAGTCGTCGCCGAAGACGCTCGGGTATCCGATGGAGGCGTCGCTGGGGTCGCACGCGTACGAATTGACGTACGAAGAACTCTTGCCGATGTACGACTGCATGTCCCTGTACCAACCGGCGTTCGAGGCGTCGCCCACGACGATGTTGCCCTTGGCGACGAGTCCGAGGAGGTCCTTCCTGGAATTCTGGCTGGCCCTCTCGGCGTCGTCGGAATCCGTATGGTTCCATGCCGGAGGGTCCTTGTATCGAATGTTGCCTATTATGTGCACGTTGCGCCCCGAATAGATGGTCCCCTGTCCGGTGACGTAGCCCTTTATTATGACGTCGGAGTCGACGACCACGGGTCCGTTGAGGCGGATCGGGTTCGTAGAGGTTCCGACGAGCACGAGGGCGCCCTTGTCCGCGAGCTGGCCGTCGCCGGACGGACCGGTTCCGCTGTAGTGGGCGTTCACGTTCTTCGCTGCGACCGTACGGGTCGTTCCCAGGGAATCCGTGTACGAGTACTGCGGACAGTAGAGCGTGCCGCCGCGCTCTTCGGCGTACTGGACGTAGTTGTCGAGATCGGAGACGAACGGCATGGGAATCGGGTCGGACTGCTCGTTGACGATCGCCTTTCCCGACGCGGACGTCTTCGACTTCGTAATGTCCCCTCCAGTCGCCGGCGCGTCGTACGCGCCGGCGGTCTGGTAGTCGGACATGTCCGGACGCGAACGCGTGTTGCTCTGCGACTTCTGCGTGCTGCGGTACGCGCTTTCGCTCTCCATCTTCGGCAGGCCGGTGACGGTCGTCTGGCCGCCCCCCCACCAGCCTCCTCCGGAGGTGGTCTGCTTGCCCAGGGAGACGTTGCCGTCCGCGCCGACCTCGTCGTTGATCGCCGCGTATACGAATCCGTTGACGTAGCAGCAGACGAGCGAGACGTCGCCGTTGGCGCGCAGATCCCCGTTGATGTAGATGGAATAGTCGCTGCCGCCGCTCATCCATCCGTAGTTGTTGACAAAGTACGCGTAGTCGAAGACGGCACTCTGGCCCGTCGCGAAGCAGACGCTCTCCTGAATGGTCGCGGAGACCCTCAGTCCGTCGGGATAGACATACGTCGCCGTCGCGACTACGGGCACGATCGCGATCGACGAGGACGATTCGTGGATCACCCTCCTTCCTATGCGGACGTCGACGGAGCAGCCGTTCACGCCGTCCGCGAAATCGGGGAGCGTCAGCGCCGTCGTCCGTCCCTTGCTGTCCGCCTTGCCTATCGTCCTGCGGTCGCTCGACACCTCGTCGAACCAGTCGTAGGATTCCGCCGACTTCGGGTCGACCTTTACGGTCGTTCCGGCCGCGCCGACGTACGCCGTGAAGCGGGCCTGTATCCGCGCCTTCGCGACCTCGATCGCCGACTGCGCGGCGAAACGGCAGCGATCCTTCGCGATGTATACGCGGGTGAACCGCGCCCCCTGCGCGACATGGCCCACGCAGGAGGCGACGACTATCGCGACGGTCGCGCCGAACACGACGGTCATCACGAGGACGAATCCCCTTCTGGAAAGTCTCCGTTTCACCAATCGCTCCCCCATAGTGCCGTGGATGACTGCGGCGGCTGTATCGTGCCGAATATCGGAACCGTCACGGTGTTCGTGAGCCCGACGCCGTCCACGACGCCGCCCAGCGTCACGGCGATGGCCTTCGGCTTGCCGACGCTCGAGTAGAGCGACAGCCACGTAGCGGGGACGACCTCGGCCGCCATCGGCCTCAGCCAGGCGGACCCTGCCCTGTAGTCGTCGTTCTGGAAGGCTCCGCCGTCCCTGATGAGCTGGAGGTTCCTCGAGGACGGCGACACCATAGTCCCGTCGGTCTTCACGCCCCCGGCCGTCATCAGTATCTTGATCGGATTCGCCTGCGGTTCCACGACGGTGCCGCTGGCGTTGGTGCCGGAGAGTATGCCGGCGAAGATCGTGCCGTCGTGCGTCGGAATGGCGCGAAAGAGCAGCCTCTCCCTCGTCTCCCTGATCTGCATCGAGAGCGACACGCGGGCGAAGGTCCCCTTCGTCATCCTGTACGCCCCGACGATGAACGTCCCGACTCCGCCGACGACGAGAGCGAAGATGGACGTGGCGACCATCATCTCGACGACCGTGAAGGCCGCTCTGGAAGTTCCCGTCTTCATTTTCAGTACGTTACCACCCTTGAAAGCGGACCTCTCCAGGCCATTACCGGCGGTTCGCCGTCCGCCGACCTCGGCAGATTCCCGGAAAGAAGCTTCCTCTTCCCGGCAGGGCCCCACTCGACGTCCGCGAATATCAGCACGAACAGCTGGGTCCGCGCCGTCGCCGTATCCGTCGTCACCAGGCACTTTGCGCGATACAGTCTCAGCGTCGGCGCCGCATCGTACTCGCAGAGAAGCGGCGCCCTCGACTCGAGGAGCGTGGTCGAAACCGGCGCGACCGAGCCAACTGCCGAGGCGTTCGAGACCGGCGTCGCCTCCGCGAGGAGCGTGTCGTAGTCCTCGTTGAACGACGCCCACACCGCATCCCATGCTATGCCCTCGGCCTCCAGGAGCTCCGCGTTGATGCGCGATATCCTGCCGGCGAAGATGATCCCCTCGAAAAGGGCGAGCACGAGGAGCGCGAGTATCGCACTCGCGACCAGCACCTCCGTCAGAGTGGCTCCCCTTTTCGATTTCATTGCCTTCACGTCCCCTGCTGCACGTCGTACGCCTTCGCGATCGCCTTCTCCGCCGAAGACGCGGAGTCGGCGAGATAGAACCGCGTCTTGCCGAGAGCCTCGACCGCCGTGCGCACGCCGTGGTCCGACGGATTCAGCGTAGCAACGAGCGTGATGCTGCCGAGCCTGGCGAACGGCACGACACCCCTGACGCGCACGAGATCCTCCGGGAAGGACCGCACGAGATCCCTGTCCGCATCGTAGGCGCCAAGCGGAATCGGCGGTATCGAAAACCTGTCCGCAAGGTACTCTATCGCCTTTTCGGCCGCGGAAGGGTTCTCTTTTTCAAGAATCTGTATCGCGGAAATGAGAAAGACCCGCCCGTTTACAGGCAATGCGTCCAGCTCCTCGGACCGCGCCTTCGCCTCGTCCGCCTCCAGAATGCCACCCTCCGCAAGGACCGCGAGAAGCGCCTTTTCAGCAGATATCGCCTCGCGGGCCGAAACAGCCGCCTTTTCCTCGGGCGTCAGCTCGCGGGGACGCTCCGGCGTAAGGTCGGGAATCGGCGCCGTGAGCCGCTCGGCCTTGAGCGCAAGAACCTTGGCCGGCACGTAGTCGCTCTCCCGAAGCCTTGGAAGGAGTCCCTTGAGCGCCTCCTCGTCGTTTTCCTTGATCAGCAGCTCGACCAGGCTGACAAGCGCCTTCTGCCCCTTCTCGTGCTGACCGAGCTGCTCATAGGCGACGACAAGGAATTCGAGGGTCGTGCGATCCTCGGGCATTATCTCCAGCATTTTCTCGAAGTAGGCTACGCCTTCCTCGAGACGTGCGTCGAATTTCGGTGTGTCTGCCATATCGATACTATTTTAGCATAAATCATGCCAAACGAGATGGCACGGTTCTTGCTTATTTTTTATCGGCAATGACAGTTCCATCGACAAAGAGCAAGTTACGCCTCCGTCGCGGCGGCGTCGAGGAGTTGCGCAAGATCGAGGACCCCGTGGAGTTCGCGATAGCTGCGGCTGATTTCCTCGGCATGAATCCGATCACCCTTCCCGGCGGCTTCGTTCCCGACAAGGACATCCTCTGCGGGATGAAGGTCGAGGCGTGGTCGCGGGTAAAGGCGATTCCCATCTCCAAGGTCAGGGGCCGGCTCACGGTCGCATTTGCGGACCCGTTCGACCTGCCGGCGCAGGAGGAGGTGGCGCGCTGGGGTCGCGGCAAGGTGTGGACCACCGTCCTTCCCAAGGGAGAGCTTTCGGACGTCCTCGGCCGCATGAAGCAGGCGGAGGACGCGGAGAATCCCGCCCTGGCGATGGAAAACATCATGAAGGGCGACGACAGCGAAGTGGAGATGGGGGCCGATGCGCAGCCTGCGGAGTCCGCCCTCGACGCCACCACCGACGCCGCGGGCGAGGCGCCCGTCATCCGCATGGTGAACACGATCATGGTCGAGGCCCTCAAGACGAAGGCGTCCGACATCCACTTCGAGGCGATGGAGAAGACCTCGCGCCTCAGATACCGCATAGACGGCGAGCTAGTGGAGCGTCCGGCTCCGCCCAAGGCGCTCCACAACGCCGTCGTCTCGCGCATCAAGATCCTTTCGAACCTCGACATCGCCGAACATCGTGTCCCGCAGGACGGACGATTCAAGGTCAAGGCCCTCAAGAAGGAGGTCGACATCCGCGTCTCCATCCTCCCGACGGTCCACGGCGAGAAGGTCGTCATGCGTATCCTCGACAAGTCGAACCTGGCTACGGGCCTAGCCAAGCTCGGGCTCGACGAGTACGCCTACAAGGCGATGAAGTACGCGATCGAGCAGCCCCACGGCGTCATCCTCGTGACCGGTCCGACCGGTTCAGGCAAGACGACGACGCTCTACTCCTGCCTGCAGGACCTCAACACCCCGAACGTAAACATCGTAACGGCCGAGGACCCCGTCGAATACGAGCTCGCAGGCGTGAACCAGTGCCACGTCAACGTCGCGCAGGGCCTCACCTTCGCGGGCATCCTCCGAAGCGTCCTCCGACAGGACCCCGACATCGTGCTCGTCGGCGAAATCCGCGACGGCGAGACGGCGGACATCGCGATCAAGGCGGCTCTTACAGGCCACCTCGTGCTCTCGACCCTCCACACGAACGACGCGTGCGGCGTCGTGGCCCGACTCTTCGACATGGGCATCCAGCCCTTCATGCTCGCGAACTCGCTCATCCTCGCGCAGGCGCAGCGGCTCTACAGGCGGCTCTGCCCGTTCTGCAAGAAGGCGGTGGAGCTCAACCACGAGCTCCTGGTGGCGAACAAGATCGATCCGGCGCCATTCGAGGGGGTGGAGGTCTTCGGTCCCGTAGGATGCCCCAAGTGCCACGGGCTCGGCTACAAGGGGCGCGGATCGATGATGGAAGTGATGCCGATCACCCCGAAGATCAGGACCATCATAGAGAAAGGCGGGGACGCCGAGCTCCTGAAGACCCTCGCCCTCGAGGAGGGGATGGTCACGCTGAAGGAGGCGGGAATGCGCAAGGTCCGCGCCGGGCTGACCTCCCTCGAACAGGCCCTGGAGGTCACTGGAGGCGAATAAATGGCCAACATACAGGTTTCCGACAAGATTCCGAGAATCAAGGGCGTCAAGAAGCTCGTCAAGACCGAGCTCGTGGGCTTCACCCGCCAGATCGCCTCGATGGTCGGCGCGGGGATGCCCATCCTATCCACGATCCAGACGCTCGAGGAGCAATGCGCCCAGCCCGAGTTCAAGAAGGTGCTCACCTACGTCAAGGGAACGATCGAGGGCGGAGAACCGATGTCAAGGGGACTCGCGGCGTTCCCCGGCCTCTTCGACGAAATGTACGTCAACATGGTGGTGGCCGGAGAGAAGTCGGGCGAGTTCGCAGGCATCCTGAAGCGCCTTGCCGCCATCATACAGGCGACCGCCCGGCTGAAGGGAAAGGTGAAGTCCGCGATGACGTACCCCACGGTCATCGTCTCCATCGCGATGCTGCTGGCGGCCGGCCTCATCCAGTTCGTCGTGCCGATATTCGCCGAGATGTTCTCCGGCTTCGGCAAGGAGCTCCCGTTCCTGACGCAGACGCTCGTGGACATATCGGACTTCGTAAAGGCATACTGGTACTACATCCTGGGCGTCGTCGTCGTGGCCGCGTTCCTCTTCAGGAAGTGGAAGGCGACGGAGCGGGGACGCTACCAGTGGGACGAATTCAAGCTGAAGATGCCCGTCTTCGGGCAGCTCAACCTGAAGAGCGCCATCGGGCGCTTCTGCCGGCTCCTCGCACAGATGACGAACGCGGGCGTCCCGATTCTCAAGTCCCTCGAGGTCGTCGCGAAGTCGCTGGGCAACCACGTCCTGGAGAAGTCCGTCATGGACGCGCGCAAGGAGGTCGAACAGGGCAACCAGCTCAACGTGGCCCTTACCGGCAAGCCGTGGATGCCGGTCATAATGGTGCGAATGATCGCGGCCGGCGAAAAGGCCGGCAAGGTCGAGGACATGCTCGATTCCGTCGCCGACACCTACGACGAAGAGGTCGAGGCCCTTCTCTCGACCCTCACCGCCCTGATGGAGCCGTTCCTGATGGTGTTCCTCGGCGCAGTCATCGGAACGATCGTTCTCGCCATGTTCCTCCCCATATTCAACATGGGTTCGCTCGCAAGTTGAGGAAAACGCAAATGACAGACACCACAGAACCGAAACTCGTTGATCAGCCGACATCGGCGGAAGAGGCGGCGAAGCGTCTGCGCATAGCCGAACTGCAGGCCGAACGCGCCAAGGTGGTCATGGAGTCCCTCGCCGGATTCTGCCACGCCCTGGGGCAGCCGGCCACCGTGCTCCTCTCGTCCATAGAACTGCTCAGGATGCCCGGGCTCGACGACGAGGCGAAGAAGCAGTTCCTCGACATGTGCTACGAGGCGGTCATCGAGATACGCAGCCTTCTCGGAGAGATGAAGAAGAAGCGCGAATACGTCGCCGAGGCCTATCTCGCGAAGAACGACCGCGCCGGAAGCATGATATCCCTCCAGGAGTGGCACGACAAGGCCCCTCCGAAGGCCAGCTGGGACCGGTAGCGGACGATTATTCCAAAGTCATACTTCAATCTTCCGTCAGACGAGGTGGACCGGCGAGGCGTCGCGGTTGTGGACCTGGCTGCGGTAGAGCGTCCAGCCGTTGTTCAGCCAGAAGCTGATGCAGCAGACCCACATCGCCGGCAGCAGCAGCTGGTGGTTGCCGGACATCTCGGACACCATGACGATCGCGGTTATCGGAATCCTGTTGCAGCTCGCGAGAAAGCCGGCCATCCCGACGAGCGCGAACGACGCAGGATGGATTCCGACTCCAGGCCAGAGCGTCCTCATGACCATGCCGACGGCGGCGCCGATGGCGCCTCCGCAGCAGATCGCGGGAGCGAAGACGCCGCCCGAGCCGCCGGAGCCTACAGTGAACGAGGTCGCGACGGCCTTGAAGAAGAAGAACGCGACGAGGCAGCCGACCGTCACGCCGCTCGCATGGTTCAGCATGTCGTCGACAGTCGGATAGCTAGTCCCCATTATTCCGTATTCCGGACCCATCGTCCTCAGGACGAGAACGCCGAGAAACCCCGTAACGAGCCCCCCTATGACGACCTTGAGCCATCCGGGAATCCCGATCTGGGAGAAGCGCCGCTCGGTCGCGCGGAAGAAGCTGATGTAGAACCTCGCGCCGAAGGCGAGGAACACCGCGAGGATGAAATACGGCAGAAGCCTCATGCCGTTGTCGTATTTCACGGCGTCGGGCATGGCGAAGAGAGTGTCCCACCCGAAGAAGCACGCGTGGATCGTGTAGCTCAGCGAAGACGCGATGAAGCACGGAAGGATCGGCTCGTACTCGATGTCGCTTGACGAGTAGAGGATTTCGCACCCGAATATCGCGCCCGCAAGCGGAGCCTGGAAGAGCGCCGCGATTCCACCGGAGAGTCCGGCCGTCATCAGGATGCGGCGCGCACGCGCGGAAAGTCCGAACCACGAGGCGATCACGCTGCCGCACGACGCGCCTATGAGAGTGACCGGGCCTTCGTATCCGGCGGACCCCCCTGACACGATCGTCAGGACGGAGGCCGTCGACTTGACGGGCATCACCGCGGGCGGCACATAGCCATGACGGCGATGGTACGCAAGGATTGCGCTGTCCGTGCCGCGGGCGTGCTCAAGCGAATCGAAGCGCTTGATGAGGAGATAGCCGAGGAGCGCGCCCAGCGGAGGAAGGACGATGCAGGCGTACGGGTGGGCGTGGATCCATCTGAGGATTCCGAGCAGCCAGCCGCAGCCGGAAATCCACTGATGGTTCGAAATCCACTTCTCCGGGTCCCCGTATGCGAACTCGAACACCCACTCGCGCCCGAACCTCATCATGTAGTGGAACGCCACCACGACGAACCCGACGAAAAGCCCGACGAGCATCGACTCGCCGAGGTACCGCCCCGTCCGGAACGTCATGCCGTCGCCGGCCCAGAAGAACTTCCAGCTCGACTTGGCAATCCTGCGTCCGGTCCGGGCTATCGGCCCGCGCTTCCTTTCTTTTCCGCCCTTGCTCATGTGCTGCGGAAGATTATATCACATTTTCCGCGTCAGTTCATCGCCGCCTGGCGGAACTCCACCTTCCTGAGGAGGCGGATCTGGAGGTACGTGAAGGCTATGAGCGCGATGCCGAGAAACCACGCCATCGTAGTCGCCGTCGAGAAGCGCAGATTGTTGTACGCCTCTTTCCATATCTGGAGCGAAACGACCTGCGTCGCGTCGCCGGGACCGCCGAACGTCAGGAGAAAGATCGACCCCATCCCCTGGAACGCCGCTATGAACGCCCCGACGAAGTTTATCACCATCAGCGGCGCGATCTGCGGGAAGGTGATGTGCCTGAACCGGGTAAGTATGCCCGCCCCTTCCATCGCCGCCGCCTCGTAGTAGTCGCGCGGGAGCGACTCGAGCGCCGCTATGTAGATGAGGGAGCTTATGCCGGCTCCGGCCCAGACTCCCGGCATTATGCAGCACACCATCGCCCACGCCGGATCGGCAAGCCAGTCCTTCGGCGCGATGCCTAAGAATCCGACGAGTCCGTTGAGTATTCCGTCCGGACCCGGAGCGAACATGAGCTTCCACAGGAGCGTCACGACCAGCGCGCTCGTCAGGTGCGGCAGGAAGTAGAGGAACCTGAAGAATATCTTCCCCCTCGGAATCTCGCAGAGCATCAGGGCGAGGAAGACAGGCGCGAGGAATCCGAAGAACAGCGTGAGGGCGACGTATTCCAGAGTCCGCCCCCATGCCTTCCAGAATCCCGCGTCCGTCGCGACCCGGATGAAGTTGTCGAGCCCCGTCCACGCCGCATCCCCGACGATGTGGTAGTCCTGGAACGCCATGAGCGCGCCCTTGAAGAGCGGATAGTAGCTCCACACGAGGATCGACAGGACCGCGGGCGCGAGGAAGAGCCACGGGACAAGAGCTCGCATGAAGCCGGAGCGGGAGGACGCATTAGCCGGCGAATCGTCCGGCCGCCCTTTCGGCGTCCCCGCCTCCCGCCTTCTCGCCCTCCACGCCATCCACCCCGCCACCAGCGCGCAGGCGAAGACGGCGCCAAGGATCGCGCGCGCCCACGGACGCGCCCTGTCGATTCCAGTCCTGTCGCTCTCGAACATGAGTCCGCGATTTGCATCTTCCGTTATCGAGCGAAGCGCGGCCTCGCAGTCCAGGTCCGCGCCCGAAGCAGGCGAGAGGAGCAGCCCGAGGAACCGGCGCTGGATGATGTCTCCGGCCGCCTGCCAGAATCCGACCCAGGGTTCGGTCACGGCCTTTATCTCGCCCCTGTCCAGGTCGTCGTACATCTCGCGTATTCCGGGCGGAATACGTTCCAGCTCACTGTCGTATCCAAGGCGCTTCAAGTCCCTGGGGAGACACCACTGCGCACGCCCTTCCGCGACGTTTCGCCGCACCTCCGCGTCCGCGAGCTCCGGCGACGCAAGCGCCGAGAGGCACTTCCAGACCATGTCGCGCTCCTCCTTGGGACGGCGCGCAACGGATTCGCTCATCGCATAGAAGTGCCTGTGGGCCTGGAGTACTCTGGCGCCGCCTTCGTCCGCCGCCGGAAACGCCATTAGCCCTATGTCCTCGACAGGAATGTTCATCGTCTCGGTAAGACGGCGAACAAGCTCCTCGCCGCCGAACACCGCCGCTATCTCGCCGGATGAAAGAAGCCTGCCGACCTCGTCGGCCTGAGTGAGCGTGGGGAGCCCCCTCACCACACCCAGTCTCACGAGAGACTGAAGGTACCGCGCGGCCTTCACCGCCTCGGGGGAATCGAACGCGGCGACCCATTCGCCGGATTCGTTCCTGGCCACGACCTCGCCGCCCGCCGACTGCACCCACGGGAGGAATCCCCATGCGCGGTTCTCTATCGCGAAGGCCGGACGGTTCGGGCGCGTCAGAGTCCTGCACCAGCCGCGGAATTCGCTCCAAGTCTTCGGCGGCTTCTCCGGATCGAGCCCCGCCGCTGCGACCATGTCCTTTCGGTAGACGATTCCGTAGTAGGCGACTCCCGGCTCGACGAGCGCCCAGACGCGCCCGTCGTGGCGCCTGACGCGCTCCCAGACGTCCTTGTCGCCTCCCCCCGGCCCGGCGTCCCTGCCCACCCACTCGTCGAGCGGATACACGAATCCCTGCGAGACGTCGTGGCGCAGGATATGGAACCAGGCCTTGTAGATGTCCGGCGCGGAATCGGCGGCAAGGGCGAGCATGAACGCCGTCCTTCCGCCCCCGCCCGGAAGGGCGAGCCCGCCCCACTTCACGGGCTCGAGGTCCGGCTCGGACTTCTTCAGTTCAAATATGCGGCGCGTCGCAGGCTGCTCGGGATGGCTGGGATCGTACGCGAACAGAAAACTCACTTCCGTCTTGGCGGCCGCAACGAACGGCAGCATCGCTAAAATGGAAGCGAGAAGCCTCATGCGATCTCCAGCAGTCCCGTCGTCCACTCGCCCAGCGTCCTGCGCGAGACCTCGGTGAATCCGCGAGCGGCGAACGCCGCGAGCACCTCGGGATAAAGCTCGTTGAGTATTCCGGAGACTACAAGCGTCTTCCTGGCGTAGTGCGCAATCTCGTCCGCAAAGGCGATGAGGAGCGGACCGAGGATGTTCGCGACGACCACGTCCGCGGGATCCGGCACGGCGTCGTGCGGAGCCGAATTCCCCGAGTTCAGCGCAAGGTCGGGATAAAGGCCCTTCGCGGCCTCTATCGATTCATCGAGCGTCACCGCACCCCTGCCGAGCGCAAAGACGCGGAAGTCGACCTCAACTCCGTTGACCGCGGCGTTTTCGCGGGACGCCGCGACGGCCTCCTCGTCGATGTCGAACCCGGCGACGGGTCCGTAGCCGAGCTTCGCCGCCGCGATCGAGAGGATTCCCGAGCCGCAGCCCATGTCAAGGAAAGAGGTGGATTGAGGCCGGCGGCCGGCGGCCGGCGCGAGCTCGTCGATGTATTCGAGACAGGCGCGTGTCGTCTCGTGCTTGCCGGTCCCGAAGGCGAGGCCAGGGTCGAGCAATATCGGAATCCGCCCGCCGTAGTCGTTCGTCCTGTCGAATTCCCATGTCGGAACCGCCACAAGGCGCCTTCCGATCTCCTCGGTCCTGAAATGGCGGCGATAGGAAAACTTCCAGTCCTCGTCGGGAATCCGGGCGCTCCCGACTTCTGCGTCGACGCCGACTATCGCGAGCGCGTCCCTCAGTCGGCGGGCGGCCTCTTCGATCTTTCCGTCCTCGGGAAAGTATATCTGCATCTCGGTCCTGGACGATTCGATGTCGTGGTACGAAGACAAAACGAAATCCCCTCCTTCGAACACCTCGAAGAGGGGATCCTCGAACCGCTCGTCGACCGAGCAGAATACCTTGTTCACTTTGCGGCCTTCTTGGCCACGAGCTTCTTGACGACGGCAGGACGCTGGACGAGAACGCGAACGTCTTCGTCGCCCATGGCGCCGACCGTCTCGGCATCCATGCCGAACCTGACGAGGCGAGCGCGCTGCGCCTTCGATTTCCTCGCCTTCCCGGCGGGCTTCTTGCACGGACGAACGTGCGATTCCTTGCGAAGTGTACGACCTGTACCCATTTGTTTTGACCTCTTCTTTCTTCCTTAGGGAAATTGTGGCGCGTATTATACCGAAAACGGCTGCGGAAATCAACCCCCGAATCACATCCTGCGGGACGTCACCTCGATGACGTTCACCTGGTTGCGGAGCTGGAGGATGACCTGCTGGATGACGCGGTCCGTCGCGAGGACGTCTATGCGCATCCTCGAGACGGTGCCGTCCTCGGTCGGTCCGACGTTGAGCGTCTGGATGTTGTAGCCGCGTCCGGAGATCAGCCCGACGATCCTCGCAAGGACGCCCGGCCTGTTCTCCACGTAGCAGTTGAGCCTGTGAATCTTCTCGTTCATCTCGAAGCCCCCTTTCAGTCGAACACCATTTCCGAAACCGACTTCCCGCCGGGAATCATCGGATACACGTTCGCGCGCGGCTCGACGATCGCCTCGACGACCGACGGACCCTTGCAGCGGACCGCCTTCGCGATCGTCGCATCGAGCTTCGCCGGATCGATGACGCGCCACGCCTTCGCGCCGTGCGCCTCGGCGAGCCTGCAGAAGTCCGGCCTGTAGTCGTAGTCGAGGTCGTCCTCCATGTGCTCCGAGGCCATGCGCCCCTTCGACGAGAGGATCGAACCCGAATAGCGCTTCGAGTAGAAGAGCTCCTGCCACTGGCGGACCATTCCGAGGCACTCGTTGTTGATCACGACGAACGTCACCGGAATCCTGTGCTCGACCGCGACGACGATCTCCTCGAACGTCATCTGCGCGCCGCCATCGCCGCACACCGCGACGACCTTCTTCTCGGGACGCGCGATGGCCGCGCCGATCGCGGCGGGGATCCCGAAGCCCATCGTCCCCATTCCGCCGGACGAGATGAAGTGCCGGGACTTGCTGTGGCGGAAGAACTGCGCCGCCCACATCTGGTGCTGGCCGACGTCCGTGACGACTATCGCGTCGCCCTTCGTCGCGCGGTCGATCGACTCGATCACGGCCTGGGGCATTATCACCTCCCTGTGCATCTGCCTGTAGGCGAGCGGACGCTTCCTGCGCCAGCCGTCGATCTTCGCCAGCCACTCGGAGTGGTCCGCCTCCCTGACGCGGGAAAGGACGGTCGTCAGGACGTCCTTCACGTCCGCGACGATTCCGAGGTCGGCCCTGACGTTCTTGTTTATCGAAGCCGGATCACAGTCGACGTGGACGAGCGTCGAGTTCTTCGCGTATTCGGATATCTTCGCGGTGACGCGGTCCGAGAACCTCACGCCGAGCGCGAGTATGAGGTCCGCGTCGCGGATCGCCCAGTTGGCGGCGGCGGAGCCGTGCATTCCGGACATGCCCAGCGCGAGCGGATCGTGCTCATCGAACGCGCCGAGCCCCATGAGGGTTGTCGTCACCGGAATATGCGCGCGGTGCGCGAGACGCGCGACGTCATTCGCCGCGCCCGCGGAGATGACTCCGCCGCCGGCGTAGAGGACCGGTCTCTTCGCCTCGTTGATGAGCTTGGCGAGGCGGTTCATCTGGGATGTGGTGGCGGTGGACTCCGGATGGTAGGCGCGAAGCGACACGCGCTCCGGATACTGCGCCGAGGTGAGCGCCTGCTGGCAGTTCTTCGGTATGTCGATGACGACCGGACCGGGCTTGCCGTGCGTCGCGATGTAGAACGCCTCGGCGACGATTTCGGGGATCTCGTCCGCGCTCTTCACGAGGAAGCAGTGTTTCGAGACGCCGCGCGCTATGCCGGTCGTATCCGCCTCCTGGAAGGCGTCCGTGCCAATGAGTCCGAGCGAGACCTGTCCTGTAATGACGATGAGCGGTATGCCGTCCACGTTCGCCGTGGCGAGCCCGGTGATCGTGTTCGTCGCTCCGGGGCCGGACGTGACCAGACAGACGCCCGGCCTGCCGGTCGCGCGCGCATAGCCGTCAGCCATGTGCGTGGAGCCCTGCTCGTGGCGTCCGAGGACGAAGTGCATCCTCGACTCCGGCAGGTGGTTGAATATGTCCAGGACCTGTCCGCCCGGATAGCCGAACAGCACCTCGGTTCCGGCCTTCTCGAGCGATTCCACCAGCGCCTGCGCGCCCGTTCTCTGTTCCTTCTTCATGGTTGGGTCTCGTACTTGTTGAATCTTGTCCGTCACTGAATGAAAAGCATTTCGCGATACTTCGGGAGCGGCCACTTCGTGTCGTCCACGAGGTGCTCGAGCCGGTCCACGGTCTTCCTGAGGTCCTCCATCGCGGCGAGTATCGGCCTCGACTCGCCCTTCGCAAGCGCCTTGTCGATCTTCTCGCACTTGACGTGCAGGTCGTCGAGGCCGGCGCCGAGCTTGAGCGAGAGCGCCGTAAGACCGCGGATGCCTACCTTGATGCCGTCCTTCTTCGCCTGTCCGATCGCGGTCGCGAGGCGGCTGAACTCGTCCGCCACGACCGGACGGATCATCGAGCGCGCCATCTCCAGCGCGACGCGCCCCTCGATGGCGATCCTGCTCCTGTACTCCTCCTTCGCGATCTCGTAGCGGCTCGCCATCTCGTCCGCGGTGAAGACGCCGTACTTCGCGAAGAGTTCGACATTGGCGGGATCCTTCAGCGGCTCGATCGCCTCGAGCGTGTCGCGAAGATTCGGGAGTCCGCGCTTCGCGGCCTCCTTCGGCCAGTCGGCGCCGTAGCCGTCGCCCGAGAACAGGACGCGCTTGTGCTTCTTCATGAAGCGCTGGAGGAGAAGCTGCAGCTCCTCGTTGAAGTCGCCGCCGCGCGCATCGAGCTTGTCGCATATCGCGTCGATCGATTCGGCGACGATCGTATTGAGGACGGTCTGGCTCGCCGCGCAGCTCTGCGAGGAGCCCGGCGCGCGGAACTCGAACTTGTTGCCTGTAAACGCAAAAGGCGACGTGCGGTTGCGGTCGGTGGAGTCCCTGGGAAGCGGCGGCAGCGTGTCGACGCCGATCTTCATCGTCGCCCTTCCAGTGCGACGGCCGCTCGCGCCCGTCTCGATGTCGTGCATCACGGCGGAGAGTTCGTCTCCGAGGAAGATCGAGATGATGGCGGGCGGAGCCTCGTTCGCTCCGAGACGGCGGTCGTTCCCCGCGGACGCCGTCGTCATGCGGAGTATGTCCGCATGCAGGTCGATCGCGCGGATGATCGCCGAAAGGAACGTGAGGAAGATCGCGTTGTCGCGCGGACTGTCTCCCGGCGACAGGAGGTTCTGCCCGCCGTAGGCGATGGACCAGTTGCAGTGCTTGCCGGACCCGTTCACGCCGTCGAACGGCTTTTCATGGAGTATGCACTCGAGTCCGTTGGCCTCGGCCGTGCGGCGGAGGACCTCCATGACGAGCATGTTGTGGTCGACCGCGAGGTTGATGTCCTCGAACATCGGGGCGAGCTCGAACTGCGCCGGCGCGACCTCGTTGTGGCGTGTCTTCGCGGGGATGCCGAGGCGCCAGAGCTCGTGCTCGACCTCGGTCATGAACTTGAGGATGCGCGGACGGATCGACCCGTAGTAGTGCGCGTCGAGCTGCTGGTGCTTCGCGGGAGCGGCGCCGAAGACGGTGCGCCCGACCTGCAGAAGGTCGGGCCTGCGGCGGCAGAACCCGCGGTCCACGAGGAAGTACTCCTGCTCGGCGCCGAGAGTTATCGAGACATGCGCCTTCTTCTTCCCGAACCGGCCCATCAGGCGCACAGTCGCCCTCGTGAGCGCCTGGACGGACCTCAGGAGCGGCGTCTTCATGTCGAGCGCGTCGCCGCGGTACGAGCAGAATGCGGTCGGAATGCACAGCGTCGCGCCGTTCTCGTGGCGCTTTATGAACGCCGGGGAGGTGGGGTCCCACGCCGTGTAGCCGCGGGCCTCGAAGGTGGAGCGGAGTCCGCCGGACGGGAACGAGCTCGCGTCCGTCTCGCCGCCGATGAGGTTGCGCCCCGAGAATCTCTGCACCGCCGTCGCGACGCCCGTCGGCTCGATGAATGCGTCGTGCTTCTCGGCAGTGCCGCCGGTCATGGGCTGGAACCAGTGCGTAAAGTGCGTCGCTCCGTTCCTGACGGCCCAGTCCTTCATCCCCTTCGCGACGGCGTCGGCGATGGACGGATCGAGGGGCTTCGAATCCCTCATCGTCGCAAGCAGCTTCTCCGCGACGCTCTTGGCAAGATGACTCCTTATGGCCTTCTCGGAAAAGACGTCGGCGCCGTATGTTTTCATACTCGTGTCAGGCATGACTATATATTATATCATATTTGAGAGGAGCGAGCGGACAATCGCAGGACTGCCCGCCATGGCGCCAGACCGCCCCTGAAGGCGGGAACCTACCGATCGCGGCCGAAACGGCGGATGCGGACGAAGTTGACGGCGCACATCCCGAGCGCGAGGGCTCCGGCAAGCACCGCGCCGATCCACTTGAGCGAAATTGTCAGGTGGTATATGAGCCAGCACCAGACCGCAGAGGCGAAGTCGAGCGCGGCGCCGCCGTCGAAGCCCGCCGGAACCTCGATGCCGTCGCTTTTGGCCGCGGCGATCGCCTTGGTGAACGCGGGCGTCAGATCCGTGACG
>JAFONM010000066.1 GCA_017418445.1 Kiritimatiellia bacterium | reverse complement strand
CGGACTCAGGGCTTTTATTGCCGGTGGCCATAGAGGAGTTGTCATACCCGTTCCCATTCCGAACACGGAAGTCAAGGGCTCCATCGCCGAGGGTAGTGCGGGACTCGCCCGTGCGAGAGTAGGACGCTGCCGGCTTTTTTTGTTTTCTGTTATTGCTTTCGCTGCTGGGAGTTTTGGAGTTTTGGAGAATCGTATTTTTGAGATTTTCTCCATAACTCCAACTTCGGCCGCACCCCGCCTAGGGGCCCGCTTCGCGGCTCGGCTTCGCCGAGGGGGATACGCCGGCTTTTTTAATTCATTTTTTTCGCATGGAATCCGGGCTATTGACGTGGATGCCCGCAATTTGGTATAATACACTTTCCAGCTTTTCGTGGACACCCCACAAGGAAAGCGGAATCAAGGCAAAAAGGAAAGAAAATGGAAGCATACGCAGTACTCGAAACCGGCGGCAAGCAGGTGCTTGTCAAGGTCGGTGACAAGATCGAGATTGAAAAGCTCTCGGTCGATGCGGGTCAGGAAACGACGCTTTCGACGGTTTGCGCCGTCAGCGACGGAACCACCCTCAAGGTCGGCACTCCCTACGTGGAGGGCGCCTCCGTAACGCTCACCGTCGACGGCCACAAGCGTGGCAAGAAGGTGATCAACTTCAAGGCGAAGCGCAGGAAAGGCGAACGCCGCCTCGTCGGCCATCGCCAGGACCTCACGGTCGCAACCGTCAAGGCAATCGCGTAAGGAGGAAAGAAAATGGCAACTTCCGCATCTGCACGCAACGGCCGCGACTCGAATCCGCAGTACCTCGGCGTCAAGGCCTACGACGGCCAGCTCCTCAAGGCCGGCTCCATCATCGTCCGCCAGCGCGGCACGAAGATCCATCCCGGCAAGAACGTCGGGCAGGGCCGCGACTTCACTCTCTTCGCCCTCAGGGACGGCAAGGTGAAGTTCATCAAGGACGGCAAGGTCGTCACCATCGTCGAGGCCTGAAGGGACCCCGACCTGTGAAAAAGACCGCCACCGCTTTCCGCGGCGGCGGTTTTTTGTTTGGCTGAATTCGGCCGCTTTGGCCCAATTCGGCCCCGTAATTTGATATAATATCCCCTCACAAAGCGAAAGGCAGAGAAATGTCAAACTTCTATACCGACAATCCGGACATTGCAAAGACCATCGACGCCGTGGACCTCACCGAGGTCGCCACGCTCCTCGAGGAGAATTTCAAGTACGCCAAGGAGTTCGAGTGCGCTCCGATTTCCGCCGAAGACGCGATAGACAACTACAAGCGCGCCCTCCAGGTCTGCGGCGACATATCCGGCAACCGCATCGCCCCCACCGCCGAGGAGACCGACAAGGTCGGCAACATCCTCAACGAGGACGGATCCGTCACCTACACCCCCGGAATCAAGCTCGCGATCGACCTCCTCGGCCGCTCCGGACTCTCCGGCTGCACGATTCCGTACCGCCTGGGCGGACTCAACATGCCGTGCACCATCCTCACCGCCTGCAACGACATCGTCAGCCGAGCGGACGCCGCGCTGATGAACATCTTCGGACTCCAGGGCATCGCCGAGACGATCAACGCCTTCGCATCCGAGGAGATCAAGAGCGAGTACGTCCCGAAGCTCTGCAACGGAACCTACACCGGCGCGATGGTCCTCACCGAGCCAGACGCGGGCTCCGACCTCCAGAGCGTAAAGACCATGGCCTGGCAGGACGAGAACGGCAACTGGTTCGTCAACGGCGTCAAGCGCTTCATCACCAACGGCTGCGGCGACGTCCTCCTCGTCCTCGCCCGCACCGAGCCCGGCACCACCAACGGAGCCGGCCTCAGCTGCCTTCTCGTCGAGAAGGGGCCGAAGGTGAAGGTCCGCCGCCTCGAGCACAAGCTCGGCATCAACGGCTCGCCCACCTGCGAACTCGTCTTCCAGGACGCTCCCGCCAGGCTCATCGGACAGCGCAAGCGCGGACTCATCACCTACGTCATGGCGCTCATGAACGGCGCCCGCGTCGGCATCTCCGCGCAGGGAACCGGCATAGGCGAGGCCGCCTACCGCGCCGCCCGCGACTACGCCGCCGCCCGCAAGCAGTTCGGCGTCACGATCGACACCTTCCCCGCGCTCAGGGAGCTCCTCTCCGACATGTCCGTCGACGTCCAGGCCGCGCGTCTCCTCGCGTACTACGGCTCGAAGTCAGTGGACATGGAGAACGGACTCGCGAAGAAGTTCGAGTCCCTCAAGGGAACTCCCGAGGCGATGGACGTCCGCAAGCGCATGAAGGCATACGCCGGCTTCAACAAGATGCTCACCCCGATGGCCAAGTACTACGCCTCCGAGATGTCCATGCGCGTCTCGAACGGCGCCGTCGCCGTCCTCGGCGGATCCGGCTACATGAAGGACTACCCCGTCGAGCGGTACCTCCGCGACGCGAGGATCACCTCCATCTACGAGGGAACCTCCCAGCTCCAGGTCGTCGCCGCGATCGCCGGCGTCACCGCGTGCCTCTACAACGAAGTCGTCGCGGACATCTACTCCGGAATCGACACTTCCGCCTTCGAGTCCGAAAAGGCGGAGATCGCCAGGCTCGCCGCGGAGGTCGACTCCGCCGTAGCGTACGTGAAGGCGCATCCCGAGGGCAAGGCCTACCACGACCTCCACGCGCGCCAGCTCGTGGACGGCGCGATCGCCGTAGTCATCGGTGCGCTGTTCGTCCGCTTCGCCGCGAAGTTCGACGAGAAGCGTCCGTCCCTCGCCTACTGGCTCTCCACGAAGTTCCCGACCGCCTACTCCGAACTCGCCAAGGCGAAGAGCGGATACATGGCATCCGTCACGGACTTCGAGAAGATCGCCCCGATGCCGGCCGAAGCGGACTAAGGGCATGTTCGAGAACTGCGTCTTCGGGAGGCTCGACCAGAGGCTTCAGCGCGCGATAGCGGACATCGGCTATCGGGAGCCGACCCCGATCCAGCGGGAGGCGATGCCCTATCTCTTCGACGGCCGCGACTTCATAGGCTGCGCACAGACCGGCACCGGCAAGACCGCGGCCTTCATGCTCCCCATCCTCGACCGTCTCCTCAAGGTGCGCCGTCCGCGCCGCATCGGACATCCCAGGGCGCTCGTGCTCTCTCCGACGCGCGAGCTGGCCGCCCAGACGGCCGAGAACATCAGGAAGTTCTCCGTCCGCTCCCAGCTTCCCTTCGCCTGCGTCTTCGGAGGCGTTTCGCAGTTCGGACAGGTGAAGGACATCAAGAAGGGCGCCGAGACCGTCGTCGCGTGTCCGGGGCGTCTCATCGACCTGATGACGCAGGGGATTCTCTACCTCGACCAGGTGGAGTGCTTCGTGCTCGACGAGGCGGACCGCATGCTCGACATGGGCTTTCTCCCCGACATCCGCCGCATCGTCTCGAAGCTCCCGAAGGCGAGGCAGTCCCTCTTCTTCTCGGCTACGATGCCGCCCGCAGTCCGCAAGCTCGCCGGGGAGCTCGTCAGGGACCCCGCGCAGGTCACGATTTCCCCGGAGACTCCGACAGTCGAAAAGATAAACCAGAAGGTCATGTTCGTCGACAAGCCGAACAAGGACCAGCTCCTCGTCCACCTCCTGAAGAACCATCCGGAGTGGACCAGGGTGATCGTCTTCACGAAGATGCGCCACGGCGCGGACCGCGTCAGCAAGAAGCTCATGCGCGCGGGAATCGTCTGCGCGGCGATCCATTCGGACAAGACCCAGGGCCAGCGCATGAGGGCGCTCGACGGATTCCGCAACGGCGGCGTGCGCGTTCTCGTCGCGACGGACATCGCAAGCCGCGGCATCGACGTCCCGGACGTCTCGTGCGTCGTCAACATGGAGCTCCCCCTCGAGACGGAGAGCTACGTCCACCGCATCGGACGCACCGCCCGCGCCGGAGAGTCGGGCGCCGCGATCAGCTTCGTGACGGGAGAGGAGCGCGGACAGCTGAAGGCGGTCGAGCGCTTCATCAGGAAGACGATTCCAGTCGATCGCGACCAGCCGTTCCACAGCGACTTCGCGGACATGAAGGCGGGGAAGTCCGGAGAGGGGCTTCCCACCGCGCCTTGGGTCCATCCCGCGAACCGCAACAGGACGAACAGTAAGCGCAACGGCCGCAAGTCCTTCATCGGACGCAGGCAGCCGGATTTCGGACAGAAGAAAAGGTAGGCCAATGACGGACAGAAACACACTTGCAGTTCTCGCAGTCTCGCTCGTTTCATGCTTCGCCGCGTCGGCAGTCCCCCGGCTCGGGGACGTGACGCGCGAAAAGTATCCTGACGCCGATTCGGTCGTAGTCGACACCGGGGATTCCTACGTCGTCAGGGCGGACGGAACGTACGTGTGCGAGAGCGAGTCGTGGACGAAGATCCTCACGGAGAAGGGCCGCCGCGAGGAGAGCGTCATCGAGCTGGGCTACAACTCCCGCTACGGGTCCGCGCGCATAGTCTCCGTCTCCGTCGTCGACGCGAACGGAGCCGAACGCGCGGTCGACGTCTCCGCGACGACCAATGAGACGACGGACAATTCGTCGGCGTCCGCGAACATCTACGATCCGTGCCAGCGCAAGATCGTCTGCACCATCCCGGGCGTCAAGGTCGGCGAGACGATCCACTCAAAGACGGCCCGGATCGTCGAGAAGGCGCGCGTCGAGAACACATATGCGGACATATTCGTCATGGAATGGCTCTCGCCGATAGTGAACGCTCACGTGACGGTCCGCATGCCGAAGGAGCTTCCCCTCAAGTCCGTCTCCGTGCGCAATCCGCTCGGCAACGTCGAGTCGACGAAGACCGTCGAGCCGGACGGATCGATCCTCTACGCGTGGACCGCCACGAATTCCCCGCAGGTCTTCCCCGAGCCGGGCATGCCGCCGCTCTACACGCAGGTGCAGAACATACGCGTTTCCACCGCGTCCGACTGGAAGGAGCTCTCGCGCTGGTACTGGAACCTCTCGCTGCCGCACCTCGAGAAGACGAACGCCGCGATGACGAACAGGGTCGCGGAACTCCCGAAGGACGTCTCCGCGATCTACAAGTGGGTCGCGCAGGAGGTTCGCTACATGGGCCTCACGATGGAGGACACCTCGCCCGGCTACGCCCCGCACGACGTGGACATCACCTTCGACAACCGCTACGGGGTCTGCCGCGACAAGGCGGCGCTTCTCGTCGCGATGCTGCGGATGGCCGGATTCGAGGCGTATCCCGTCCTCATCCACGCAGGCGCGAAGATGGACGAGGAGGTCCCGCTCCCGTTCTTCAACCACGCGATCGTCGCGGTCCGCGGCGGAGGCGGCGCGGGGCCGCTCCCCGCGAACAAGGACGGATTCATCCTGATGGATCCGACGGACGAGTCGAGCCGCGACCTCTTCCCCTCCTACCTCTGCAACAAGTCCTATCTCGTCGCGACTCCCGAGGGCGAGCCGCTCCACGTCTCGCAGATAGTTCCGGCGGAGGAGAACGCCGTGAAGATCGACAGCAGGGGAACTCTCGACGCGGACGGATCGCTGCTTCTCTCCACCAGGGTGGACATCGGCGGCGTGAACGACAACGTCTACAGGGGAGCGTTTCTCGGACGCAAGCCCGACGAACGCCGCAAGCTCGTCGAGCGGATTGTCCGCGGCTCCGCTCCGGGCGCCGAACTTCTTTCGCTCACCATCGAGCCCGCGGACCTTCAGGACACCACGAAACCGCTGAAGCTCGAGTTCGCCTCGCGTATTCCCGGGGCGCTCCTTCCGGGTCAGACGGTCTCCGAGTTCGCTCCCGCGCTCTTCTCCCCGAGGTTCGGAGTCGCGAGCTGGCTGCTCCAGGGTTCGACGGCGCTCGAGAAGCGTCGCTTCCCGCTTGTCCTGACCTCCACGGCGATGCTGGACGAGACGCTCGTCGTGAAGCACGAGGGCGGCGTGGGCGCCGCGAAGACGCTTCCCGAGGACGCGGTCGTCGGCGGGAAGGGCTCCGCGGTTCCCGGATATTCCTTCCGCAGGACCTACAGGGCGACGGACGGGGAGATCGAGGCGAAGAGGACATTCGCCGTCACTTCCGTCGAGTTCACCCCCGCCGAGTATCTGGAACTCCGCGAATGCGCCAAGCGTGTCGAGGCTTCCGAGCGCGAGCGTCCGTTCTTCCTGAAGGACGCGTACAAGGATGCCGACGTCCGGTACCGCCGCATGTCGATTGCGGGGACGGTGACGTCGCCGTTCTCGTGGACGATCACGAACACCGTCGAGAAGGAGATTCTCACCTACGACGGCAAGAACGAATCGTCCGAACTGAAGTATTCCTGGAATCCGCTCTGCAGGAACGTCGAACTCGTATACGCGACCGTCTCCAACAGGAACGGAAAGGTCGTCTCGGCGGGTGCGCGAGAGACGAACGTGTTCGACTGCGACTGGTCCGCCGCGGCTCCGCGCTATCCCGCGTCGAAGGAGCTCGTCGTGAACCTTCCGTCAGTCGAGATCGGGAGCGTCGTCTCCTACCAGACCGTGACGACCGTCTCGAATTCCCCGACCGCGTTCTACAACACATACAACTTCGACGTCTTCGAGCCTACGGACGAGAAGACCGTCGACATCGGCGGGCTGGTCGACATCCACGTCCGCAAGACGAATCCGAAGGTCCTCAGGCGCGAACCGTCGCAGCCCGACGGACGACTCTGGCGCGACGTGCGGACCGTCTCTCTCGGCGACTTCAAGTCCCTCGCCTCAAGGCTTGCGAAGGCGGCGGAAGTGAAGGCGGTGAAGTTCAAGGAGTCATGGCGTGAGGAGGAGCCCGCGAATCTTGCCGATCCTTCGGCCGAGGGCGCGATCGCCGGGGATGTCAGGCGCATAAAGGCGATAAGGAACTGGATGACGAAGCACGTCCGCATCGCGGGTCCGTCGCTCTACGAGGTCCCCGTCGACATGCAGCTCACCGACCCCGGAGTGGTCCTCAGGGAGCGCTACGCGACCCGTCTCGACTACGCTAGGGCGATGGCGGCCCTCTTGAAGGGCGCAGGATACGAGGCGGACGTGGTCTTCTCGGCGGCGAACGCGGACGAGGACGCGAGACTTCGCGCGGACATGCTCCTGGACAGCCCCTGCGAGAGGATGTTCGCGCATCCTCTCTGCAGGGTGAAGGTGCGGTACGGCGGATTCCTCGGGCTCTTCGCGAACGAGACGACGTTCTTCATCGGACATGAAAACGAATACTCCCCGCTGGGCGCGTCCGTCTACGAGGGATCGGACTTCATCGACCCGAAGACAGGCGAGGTCGGCAAGGTGCATGTCGAAAGGGGGCTTCCGGATTCCAGCGAGACCGTTTACACGATCTCGATACGCGAGAACGGCTCGGCGGACATCGACGTCGAGGAGCGGCTCTTCGGCTCCGGCGTGGGGTCGTTCAGGAAGCGCTACTCGGAGATGCTTCCCGAGGACAGGAGCCGCCACCATCAGTCTCTTCTCGGCGGTATCGCCCAGGCCGCCTCGGCGACGAGCGATCTCATGACCGACGTCGAGTCGTATCCGGCGACGAGATTCTTCAGCTGCCATGTGCCGGACTACGCGGTTGCGAACGGAGACATGCTGACTCTCGTGCTGCCGGAGTTCGGGAGCCGCATATTCCCGCTCGCCGGCACGACGCGCGAGACGCCCATCGCGATAGAATCCCGAGATCCCGCGTCTCTGACTGTCAAGGTCTCGCTTCCCGAGTCCGGCGGGTTCCGCTGGGCGGAGGAATCGATTCCGCAGAGTCTCGTCGTCTGCGGAGTTCCGTCCACCGGCCGGGAAGATGCCTGCGACACGTGGTATTTCTATCGCAAGGACGTCGGCGACGACGGCACGATCGTCTTCACGCGGTCGACGCTGAAACGCGACCAGTCGTCCGTATCGCCGATCTGGTTCGAATACCTCAAGTCGATCGACGCGCGAGTTTCGTCGCGAGCGAACAAGACGGTGACCGTGCGCAGGGAGAAGCGGTGAGCGGATACGTCGGACGGCTCGCGCCGAGTCCGACGGGCGCGCTGCACCTCGGGAACGTACGGACGTTCATGATCGCGTGGCTTCGCGCGCGGTCGCAGGGAGGCAATGTCATCCTCAGGATCGAGGACCTCGACCATCCGAGGGACAGGCCCGGAGCGGCGGCGGGGGCGATCGAGGACCTCAAGTGGCTCGGCTTCGACTGGGACGAGGAATACGTGCAGTCCGAAAGGAAGGACCTCTATCGCGACGCGCTTGCCGCTTTGCGCGGGAAGGGGCTCGCATACCCTTGCGTCTGTTCGCGCCGCGACGTGGAGTCCGCGCAGTCCGCCCCCCACGAAGGCGACCAGCTCTTCTATCCCGGCACGTGCCGCGACAGGTTCGCCAGCTGGGACGAGGCCCGGCGCGCGATTGCGCCGAGGAGGCCGTGCTGGCGGTTCAGGGTCGGGAACGACGTCCCGCCGGTCGCGTTCGACGACGTGTTCGCCGGACACTTCGAGGAGGATGTCGCGAAGACGCTCGGGGATTTTCCGCTGGCGCGCGACGAGGGCGGCGCGGGCTATACGCTCGCAGTCGTGGTCGACGATCTTGCGATGGGCGTCACGGAAGTCGTGAGGGGCGACGATCTTCTCGCCGCTACGCCTGCGCAGATTCTGGTGGCGCGTGCGCTTGGAGGGCGGGAGCCAGCCTATTGCCATGTTCCGCTGGTCGTCGGTCCTGACGGCAGGAGACTCGCGAAGCGTCATGGCGACACTCGCATCGCGAGCTATCGCGCGGCGGGGAGGCGTTCCGGCGAGATAATCGGCGCGCTTGCGGCTACGTGCGGATGGTGCAGAACAAACGAGGAGGTCGCTCTCCGCGACCTCCTCGCATGTTTCAGCCTTTCGGCTGTTCCGAAGGCCCCCTGCGGGGTCCCCCTGTAAGCCTTAGTTGGCGGCGTCGGCTGCGGCGTCGACGGCGGCATCCTTGGCTTCCGCAGCGGCCTCCTTGGCGGCTTCCGCTGTCTTCTCGGCGGCCTCGGCGGTCGCTTCCGCTGTCTTCTCGGCGGCCTCGGCGGTCGCTTCCTTCGCGGCCTCGACCTTGTCCTGGAGCTTCTCCGACGCGGTCTTCTCCTTGCATCCGGTCATGGCGACGGCGAGGGCGGCGACGGCGACGGCGGCAATCAGCTTCTTCATTTTTGTTCCTTTCTTTTTGGTGATGTTCGTAGTGAACGGCAAATATTATATCAAAAGACTTTTTGTCCCGCAATCCTCCGTCCCGCCTCTTGCTTCCGCCTTCCGCCCAGACCCTG
>JAFONM010000065.1 GCA_017418445.1 Kiritimatiellia bacterium | reverse complement strand
TATTATCGCGGGCGGCGAAATCGCGCCGGCGACAAGGACGGACGCTGTTTCAGTCGCAAGCTTCAGGAAGACCGGCAAGTTCGGCGCGATGGCGTGGGCGGTCGTCGGTGTCTATGCGCTCTTGATGGTCGGCATGGCGTGCTTCTTCATCTTCAAGAAGAAGGACGAGAACGACTACTTCCGCGGCGGAAACCGCATACCGTGGTATGTCGCCGGAATGTCGATCTTCGCGACGATGCTCTCGTCAATCACGTTCATTGCCATTCCGACGCAGGCGTATCTCCAGGACTGGCGCTACTTCGTGATGGCGTTCTTCATCATCGGCATGGCGCCTGTCGCGATCTACTACTACCTGCCGTTCTTCTGCCGACTCGGGATAACCTCGGCATACGAATACCTCGAAAAGCGCTTCAACCTCGGCGTGCGGCTCTTCGGCTCTGCGGCGTTCGTCGTCTTCATGGTCTGCCGTGTCGCTGTCGTGACGCTGCTTCCTGCGATTGCGCTCAATGCCGTTACGGGAATTTCCATCGACGCGTGCATCTTGATCTGCGGCATCCTCACGATGATCTACTGCTCGCTCGGCGGACTTGAGGCGGTCATCTGGTCGGACTTCGTGCAGGGCATCGTCCTTATGGGCGGCGCGGTGTCGGTGCTCGTTCTTCTCATCATGAAGACCGGCGGCGACGGGGCGCATTTCTCGACGTTCTGGAATGTCGCGAGCACCTACAACAAGAACACGATGTGGGATTTCCGCTTCGTCCTGACGCAGCCGGTCTTCTGGGTCGTCGCGGTGCAGGGACTTATCTCGAACCTCTCTTCCTACACGAGCGACCAGTGCGTCATCCAGCGCTACATCGCGACGCCCGACGAGAACGCAACGAAACGGTCGCTCTGGTTCAACGGCTGCATGAGCGTCTTCGCGCAGATCGTCTTCTACGGAATCGGCATGGCGCTCTTTGCGTTCTACCACACTCACCCGGAGGCGATGGATGTCACGATGCCGAAGGGCGATTCTGTCCTCCCGATATTCATGGCGACGGAGATGCCGCCATGGCTCGCCGGACTCGTCATTGCGGCCGTGTTCGCGGCCACGATCTCGACCCTCTCCGCAAATCTCTCGAGCGCCTCGACCGCGGTGGTGACTGACTTCATCAGGCGCTTCTGGCCGGACATCCCCGGCAAGACGCAGATCCGCTGCGGACAGGTCTGCACCTACGTCGTGGGCATCATCGGCATAATGGCCGCACTTACGCTCGCACGCATGGAGTCGAGCGCCTTGTTCGACAACTTCAACAAGTACATAGCGATGCTGACCGCCGGACTCACGGGCCTCTTCTTCATGGGCGTCTTCATTCCGCGCATCAAGGGCGTCGCGGCGGTTCTCGGACTTGCCGCGAACTACTTCGTCTGCTTCAGCTGCGAGATTCTGCACTGCGACGTCTTCGGACTCAAGTTCCATCCATTCCTCCTCGGAGGCATCGGACTCGTCGTCTGCGTGCTCGTCTCGCTCGCGGCCTCGTTCGTCCTCGGCGAGAAGGGCAAGGACCTCGCGGGACTCACGCTGAAGACGCTGAAGAAGAAAGAATAGATATTGCGGTTTCTGGTTCCGTCCATACTTGCGGCTCTGCTTGCGGCGGTCTCGATCCTGAGGCCGCCGCATGTCGAAACGTCCATGGAGTCCCTCGCAGGCGACGCCATCGAGTCCGTCCCGGAGAAATTCAGGAAGTCGGCATCCAACCATGTCCTGGTGTTTTCCGGACTCGAGGGCAGGGAGCTGGGAGAATTCATCCGCCCCCCGGGGGACATTCCCGCGCTGCAGGATTCCGTCGTCTCGAAGGAGGATGCGGAACTGATGTCGACGCCAGAAGGACGCGCGAAGCTTGCGAGACGGAGGGTTAGGCGTCTGTACGGAGATCCCGTTCCGCCGCTCGTTCCGCTCAAGGACGATCCGTTCGGACTCGCGGAGAACTGCATGCGGTCGATGGCGTCCTCCGGGATAACGGTCCTCGAGCTGAAGGACGAGGTCGTCTCGAACATCGACAGACTGATCGAATTCAAGGAGGCGCTCGGCGACGCCGTCGCGACAGGTCTCCCGATGCACACGGCCGCCTCGGCGGCGAAGGCGAAGAAGGAGATAACAGTCCTCTCCGTCATTTCGCTGGCCTTCATAGCGCTGCTTTCGGCATTCGTGTTCAGGTCTGTGAAGTGGCTGTATCTCATAGGACTCTCGCTCGCGACTTCCGCTCTCGCGGGACTCCTCGCGCTGTCCGTCCTCTTCGGCGGATTCCACCTGATGACTCTCGTCTTCGGGACGACGATTCTCGGACTTGTCATCGACTATTCGTTCCACTGGCTTCTTTCGCCGCACGGTTCCGGCGACGTCTCGCTGGACGTCCCCCTCGTCAGGAATCTCGTCATCTCGTGGGCGACGACGGAACTGAGCCTCCTGCCGCTGCTCGTCTCCTCCCTTCCGGTTCTGAGGCAGTCCGCCGTGTTCCTCGGCGTCGGGCTCGCCGCCGCGCTCGCATTCGTCCTGTGGTGCTATCCGAGAACGGCCGCATCCGCGTCCGGTGCCGGCACGTCCGCGCGGTTCCGCAAGCGTCAGGC
>JAFONM010000064.1 GCA_017418445.1 Kiritimatiellia bacterium | reverse complement strand
CCGTGTACTCGTTGAGCTTCTTCATGATGTCGAGGCCGAGCGCCTCGCCCTGGAACTCGGTGAGCTTCTTGCCGATGAGCGCGTAGACGCACTCCCAGAGTCCGGCATAGCCGAGCGAGATCGTCGAGTAGCCGCCGTAGAGGAGCTTGTCGATCTTCTCGCCCTTCTGGAGGCGCGCGAGGGCGCCGTACTGCCAGAGGATCGGAGCGGCGTCCGAGGGCGTCCCGAGGAGGCGCTCATGGCGGCACCTGAGCGCCTTGTGGCAGAGCTCGCAGCGCTCGCCGAAGATCTTCCAGAAGAGGTCCATGTCGCCGTGCGCCGAAAGCGCGACGTCCACGAGGTTGATCGTGACGACGCCCTGGTTGAAGCGCCCGTAGTACTTGGGCTTGCCGGGCTCGTAGTTGAGGGCGTTCGCGATGTTGTCGTAGCCGTTGCCGGAGCGGTCCGGAGTGAGGAAGGAGCGGCAGCCCATGCAGGTGTACGTGTCGCCGTGCCCGGGCTTCTCGCCCTTGGAGAGCTTGTACTCCCGCATCTTCTTCTCGCTGATGTAGTCCGGCACCATGCGCTTCGCCGTGCACTTCGCGGCGAGCTTCGTGAGGTACCAGTACGGGGAGCCCTCGCGGACATTCGACTCCTCGAGGACGTAGATGAGCTTCGGGAACGCGGGCGTGATGTAGACGCCCTTCTCGTTCTTGACGCCGACGATGCGCTCGTTGAGCACCTCCTCGATGATCATCGCGAGGTCGTGGCGCTCCTGCTCGCTGCGGGCCTCGCCGAGGTACATGTAGACGGTGACGAACGGAGCCTGCCCGTTCGTGGTCATGAGAGTGACGACCTGGTACTGGATCGTCTGGACGCCCTTCTTGATCTCCTTCCTGACGCGCTTCTCGACGATCTCCGCGAACTTGTCCGGCGGAATGGTGACGCCGGACATCGTGCACTCGGAATTCAGGTCCTCGGCGATCGCCTTCCTGGAGACGTCGACGAACGGCGCGAGGTGGGTGAGGGAGATCGACTGGCCGCCGTACTGGTTCGAGGCGACCTGCGCGATGATCTGCGTCGCGATGTTGCACGCGGTGGAGAAGGAGTGCGGACGCTCGATCATCGTACCGGAGATGACCGTCCCGTTCTGCAGCATGTCCTCGAGGTTGACGAGGTCGCAGTTGTGCATGTGCTGCGCGTAGTAGTCCATGTCGTGGAAGTGGATGAGGCCGTCCTTGTGAGCCTGGACGACGTCCTGCGGAAGGAGGAGTCGCGCCGAGACGTCCTTCGAGACCTCGCCCGCCATGTAGTCGCGCTGCACGGAGTTGACGGTCGGATTCTTGTTCGAGTTCTCCTGCTTTACGTCCTCGTTGTTCGCCTCGATGAGGGAGAGAATCTGCTGGTCCGTCGTGTTCGCCTTGCGGGCGAGCTCACGCTTGTAGCGGTAGACGATGTAGCGCTTCGCGATTTCGCGCGCGCCCATCTCCATGATCTTCGACTCGACGACGTCCTGGATCTCCTCGACCGTCATCGCCCTGTCGCGCGCGGCGCAGACGCCCGCGACCTCCTCCGCTATGAGCTTGATGCGACCTTCACTAAGCGCTTGCTTGACGTCAACGACCTGGGACGCCTTGCGGATGGCGTTCTCGATCTTGGTGATGTCAAACGGCTTCTCCTCGCCGCTGCGCTTGATGATCTTCATCTCCTTCATTTTTTTGGCCACTCCTTCGTTTTTTTTGGCAAAAACTAGTTTTTAACCGCCAGAGAACCCTTCCCTAGTGGAAAACGGCACTATGATACACTAAATATTGTGGTCTGGCAAGGGGGAAGATATCATAAAGATGTCTACAGGTTGTAGACAATCTTCTATGTATACACAATCTATTGTGTGTAAAAAGTGCTACCTGTCGTAGCAGGAGAAGACGGCGTCGACCTTGCTCTTCGCGATCTTCGGCGTGACGAGGCTCACGACGAAGACGACGGGGAAGCCGCCGACCATCGCTATCGCGCCGCAGTCGATCGGGTTGATCGGATTGCCGAGGAGCATGTTGACGACGGTGAGTCCGACGCCCCACGCGAAGGACGCCCAGACCGCCGCCTTCGTGACTCCCCTCCAGTAGAGCCCCAGCATGAACGGCGCGAGGAACGCGCCCGCGAGGGCTCCCCACGAGATGCCCATCAGCTGCGCGATGAAGTGCGGCGGCTTGAGGGCGATCATCAGCGAGATGACGATGAAGAACACGATGAGCACGCGCATCACGACGACCTTGCGCCGCTCGATCTGCGCGGCGACGGCGTCGTCGATCTGTCCGTTCACGACTTCGTCGCCCTCGGACTTCTTGTCGCGGTATATGAGATCGAGCGTCATCGTCGAGCTCGAAGTGAGGACGAGCGAGGCGAGCGTGGACATCGACGCGGAAAGGACCAGCAGCATCACGAGCGCCATAAGCGCCTCGGGAAGTCCGGACAGCATCTGCGGGACTATCGCGTCGAACGCGAAGCGCCCCTTCGCGGGATTGAACGCGGTGTCGAGGTAGAGCCTGCCGAATCCGCCGAGGAAGTAGCTTCCGCCCGCGACGACGACCGCGAAGAGCGTGGAGATGATCGTGCCGCGACGTATCGCGGACTCGTCGGTTATCGAGTAGAACTTCGAGACCATCTGCGGGAGCCCCCACGTTCCAAGCGAGGTGAGGCCGACGACGCCGAGAAGGCTCAGCGGAGCGGGACCGAACCAGGACGCGAAGTCGCCGGGCTTGAAGTTCGCGTAGAGCTCCTTGCCGCGGTTCGCGAGATCGTCCGCGTTCGGCGAAACCGCGGCGAGCTTGTCGACCGCCGCGGCGAGTCCGCCCTGGTGGTACACGACGAGGCACACGACCGCGGAGATGCCGAACAGCATCACGACGCCCTGTATGAAGTCGTTGATCGCAGTCGCCTTGTATCCGCCGAGTATCACGTAGACGGCCGTGAGGACCGCCATCGTGACGGCCCAGAACCCGTACGGGATCGCCGCCCCGAATCCGAGTTCGAAGAGCTTCGAGATCCCCATGTAGACTCCCGCCGTGTACGGGATGAGGAACACGAACGCGATTATCGAGGCGACGACCCTGAGGCCCTCGGAGTCGAAGCGCGTCCCGAAGAAGTCGGGCATCGTCCGCGACTGGACATGCTGCGTCATGAGACGCGTCCGGCGGGCCAGCACCACCCACGCGAGCAGCGAGCCGACCAGTGCGTTGCCGATGCCGATCCACGCCGAGGCGAGACCGTACTTCCAGCCGAACTGCCCGGCGTAGCCGACGAACACGACGGCCGAGAAGTAGCTCGTCCCGAACGCAAACGCCGTAAGCCACGGACCTACGCTGCGTCCGCCGAGGACGAATCCGTCGACGGACCGCGAATGGCGGCGGCTGTAGATTCCGATCCCCACCATCACGGCGAGGAACGCGAGCGTCAGGACGACCTTGAAGACCATCTTAGAGTTCCTTGATGTAGATGTTGCGCCATTCGGTGGGATCGCCGTGGCACTGGAGTTCGATCTGCTCGCACGGGAAGATCGGCCGCGACCTGTCCCAGTAGTTCTCGAGGACGACGTTGTCGACGACGAGCTCGCCGTTGAGCCACACCGTCACCTTCTCGCCCTTCATGACGACGTGGAAGCGGTTCCAGTCGCCGACCTGGCGGTCCGCGATGACGAGCGCCCTGGAGGGATTCTTCTGGTTGTTGTAGAGTCCGCCGGAACCGATGTGCCACTGGTTGTGCGCGTCCCAGATCTGCACCTGCGGAGAGCCGCGAAGGTAGAGTCCCGAGTCGCCGGTGACGGACATGATCCTCCAGTCCGCCCACATCTCGAAATCCGCGTAGTCCCTCTTCGTCGCGAGCGAATAGCCGCCCCTGAATCCGTCGAAGTGCAGGGCTCCGTTGCGCACCGTCCAGTGCCTGGCCATCTCGGCGTCCGCCTTCTTCTGCATCTCGGCGCGCTTCTCGGCCGTGGCGGCCTGGCGGACCGCCGGATTGTCGAACTTCTCGTCCGTCGTCACGCCCTTCCAGTTCTTCTCGAGCTGGCTCGGGCATCCGGTGAAATACGGAACGAACCCGTCGTCCTCGAGCATCTCGCCGAACTTCTTCTGGCAGGGGCACGCCCTGCCGAGATCGTCCATCTCGGCGTCGTCCGGAAGCTCCATGATACGGATGTTCTTCCAGCGGACGTCGGTGTCGTTGCCGCACCAGCTTATGTGTCCGCTCTTCCTGTGGAGTCCCGGATGCCTGCGGCCGTCGATCGTGTCGCCGTCGCCCCTGAACCTGGAGACGTCGCCCTTCGTGACGAGGTATCCGTTGAGGTAGCACTCGATCTCCCCTCCCGCGACGCGCACCTCGACGAAGTTCCACATTCCGACCTTGCGCACATAGCTGCCGCCACCCGCGAAGTTCCTGTCCTTGCCCCATATCTGCCTGTCGACGTTGTCCTTGCGGACGGGGAAGATCCCGAACGCGGAGCAGCAGTACTGGAACGGAAGGCACCTGTTCGTGGCGCCGACGGAATCGAAGTATTTCGAGCCGCCGTCGTCGAGTATCTGCAACTCGCACATTCCGTCGAACGCCGCGTCGACCTTCTCGTCGGGGACGCGGAGTCCGAGTCCGCTGTCGGCGTTCTCGCTCAGCTTCACTTCGAAGCGGAGGACGAAGTTCGAGTACTCCTTCTCGGTGAGAAGGTTGCGTCCCGTCGCCTCGGCGCCCTTCAGGAGGTTCGTCGAGTAGAGGAGCACTCCGGGCTCCTCAGGATCGACGCCGTAGCAGTTGGAGCCGTACCAGCCGGAGAGGTCCCTGCCGTTGAAGAGCGGCACGAAGCGCTCGCGGACCTCGAAGGGATAGCCTGGCGTCCAATCGCCGCCGAGCGTCTTCACCGCGAGCTGGGCCTGGTCGCGCACGACCCGGTGGCCGGAGTTGCGTCCGAACGCGGCGATCGCCTCGGCCTGGTCCCCGGTTCCGCACCACCTGAGCTCCTGCAGCATGAACGCCTGGACGTACGGATCCTCCGCGGACTTCGCGGCGGCGAGGAGGCGCTCGGACCAGAGCCTGCGGACCGCCGGGACGGAGTCCGCCCAGAACTTCCACCACGGAGCGCAGTCGAGCGAGGCGGCGTAGTGGGTGAGCGTCGAGATCTTGGTCGCGACGAGGGGATCGGTGTCGTACGCGCCCTTCACTTCGGCGAGGAGCGCGTCCGCCTTCGCGGCGCCCGCGGCGAGGAAGTCGGCGCACCACGCGTCGTCGAGCTTCGCGAGCTCGTCCTTCGCGCGGACCTGCCAGTTGATCGCCTGGAGCTCGTCGGCGACGTTGTCGTAAGATTCGTAAAGCCTGGCGTCGGCGGCGAGGGCCGCGCCGAGGGCGAGAACGGATGCAATCTTGATGGACTTCATTTTCGTCGTTCCTTTCCCCTTAGGCCTTGAGATGGCGCTCCCACGGTTCGCGCATGTGCTGGTACAGGAGGCGGTTCGCCTCCTCGTCGCTCGAGACGAGCTTCACCGGATCGAAGTCGATGTCGCGTCCGAGGCGCCAGGAGACGATCGCGAGGTTGAACATCGTCGAGGACCTGAAGCCGTTCCTCTCGTTGAGCGCGAACGTCTTCCTCTCCTTGCAGCACTCGATGAAGTCCGTGTTCTGCGGAGCCGGCTCCCTGCACGAGGCGAGGAACTCGAGGACCTTCTCCTGGGGCCATTCGACGCCGTCAGCGCCGACGATGCGCATCGTCTTGCCGTCCTTGGCCTTCGGATAGACGCAGATTCCGTTGGAGCCCCTGAGAAGCGGCTCGCCCTTGAGCGTCTCGTCGCCGTCGAGCCTCACCACCATGCCGTCCGCGTAGGTGAGCGTGAAGCGGTTGAACCTGCCGACGACCTCGGGATGCTGCTTCGGTCCGTCGTACTCGACCTTGACGGGACTCGTCTCGTCCTTGCAGAGGAGGTACTGGAGCGGATCGAGGTAGTGCTGGGCCATGTCGCCCAGTCCGCCGGAATCGTAGTCCCAGTAGCCGCGGAACGTCGTGCCGACACGGCAGGGGGTGTAGGGCTTCCACGGCGCGGGTCCGAGCCACATGTCCCAGTCGAGCGTCTCCGGGACGGGCTCCGGCTTTTCGTTGACGAGTCCGGACCAGTAGAACTTCCAGTTGAAGCCCTGTCCGGCGCCGAACGTGCATGTGAGCGGTCCGTCGCCGAGGAGTCCGCTCTCGACGACCTGGCGGATCGGCTTCACCTCGGTGCCGAATCCGTAGAAGACGTCCTTGAAGCGGAACCACGTGTTGATGCGGAATATCCTCTTGTTCTTCGCGACGGCCCTCATCACCTCGATGCCCTCGCCGACGGTCCGCGTCATGGGCTTCTCGCACCAGATGTCCTTGCCGGCGTTCGCGGCCATGACGCTCATGACGCCGTGCCAGTGCGGAGGCGTGCAGATATGGACGATGTCGACGTCCTTGTCCTCGAGGAGCTTGAGGAAGCTGCCGTAGTCCTTGACCCTGCCCCAGCCGTTGTTCTCGGCCTGGCGGAGTCCCTCGGCCGCGTGGAGAGCGTTCGGATCGCAGAGTCCGATGAGCCTCGAGCCCTTGAATGCGAGGTGGTTGCCGCTGTGCGCGATCGCGCCGAAGCCGATGAGCGCGCGGTTCAGCATGTTGGACGGAGCCTCGGCGCCCCACAGCACCTTCGCAGGAACAATGTTGAAAAGAGCTGCCGCGCCGGCCGCCTTGAGCGCCTGGCGCCGAGTCATCGCGCATCCCCCCACTGACGTTTCCCTCATGTCGTCATTCCTTTCTCTTGATGCTTTCCGCCGGCGGTTCGACCTCCGGACGGCGAGTGTCTATGTATCCTGCCGGAACTCCCTTCTCGAGGACGGGATATTCCACCGTGCAGCCTGTTTCCTCTATCGTCTTGCGGATGTTCATCTCCGCGACGAGGAGAGAGTCGAACCTGACGGTCAGCTCCGTCCTGTTCGTCGGATTCCAGACGATGTACTCCTCCCTGAATCCGTTGCTCACCCCGCTGTAGGCGCGGAGCGCAACGGCGATCCTGTTCGTCGCCGCGCCGTACGCGGCGGCGTCGACGTTCGCGAGGGAAGGAACCTTGACGGTCATTTCGCGCCAGTCCTCGCGGCGGCAGCCGACGAGCGCGGCGAGAGCCAGAACTACGACGAGCGTCTTTTTCATTTGTATGTCGTGGGATCGTTGTCCGGACCGAAGGGAGAGAGGTCGCGGAGGTGCTTGATTACGGGTGGAAGCTTCTCGAGGACGAAGTCTATGTCCTCGTCCGTCGAATAGCGGCTGAGGCTGAACCTCACGGATCCGTGAACCGCGATGAACGGAACGCCCATCGCGCGGATGACGTGGCTGGGGTCGAGCGATCCGGAAGCGCACGCGGAGCCCGTCGAGATGCATATCCCGAGGTCGCTGAGGCTGTACGCGATCGCCTCGCCCTCGATGTACTCGAAGCTGACGTTCAGGGTGTTCGGAAGGCGATGCGCGCGGTCTCCGTTGACGATGACGTTCGGGCATGTCTCCAGGATTCCCTTCTCGAGCCTGTCGCGGAGCCTCGTGAGCTTCACCGCCTCGTCCGCCATGCCGAGGCGCGCGAGTTCGCAGGCCTTGGCGAGTCCGATGATGTAGGGGACGTTCTCGGTTCCGGCGCGGCGGCCGGACTCCTGGTGCCCGCCCAGCATGAACGGCTTCGCCTTCGTGCCGCGGCGGAGGTAGAGAAGCCCGATTCCCTTCGGGGCGTGGAACTTGTGCCCGGACATCGAAAGCATGTCCACGGGGACCTTCCTGACGTCCACGGGAATCTTGCCGGCGACCTGCACGGCGTCGGTGTGGAACGTCGCGCCGTGCTCCCTGCAGATTTCCGCGATCTTCTCGATCGGGAAGATGGTTCCCGTCTCGTTGTTCGCCCACATAACGGAGACGATCGCGTCCTTCGTCCCCGCGAGCTCCTTCCTGAGTTCGTCGAGATCGATCTGTCCGACATGGTCGACGGGGAGGAAGACGACGTCGTGTCCCTGCGCCTTGAGGCGGCGGCACGGCTGGAGGACGGCGGGATGCTCGACCGCCGTCGTTATGATCTTGCGCTCTCCGGGAGCGCCCCACTCGGCGGAGCCGCGGATCGCGGCGTTGTCGGATTCCGTCGCGCACGATGTGAAAACGACCTCGTCGGGCTCGCAGTTGATGAACCGCGCCACCTCCTCGCGGGCGCGCTTCACGTACTTCGCGACCTGCCCTCCGAAGGCGTGCATCGAACTGGGATTCCCGTACAGATCGTCGAAGAAAGGCGCCATCACGTCCCTCACCTCCGGGGCCACGCGCGACGTCGCATTGTTGTCGAGATAAACCACTTTTTCCATAGCCAGTGGGGTATTATACCATATTTTGGACGCCGCTGCGCCCCGCCGGCTGCGAGCGGATGGCCGCGGGGAGAGGATCGCCGCGCCCTGTCAGTTGTTGTCCACCCACCAGCCGGGCGGAACCTGATAGTTGAGATGGCCGGTGTCGAGATAGTCCGTCGTCTTCATGTCATGCCCGACAAGGCGCATGACATTGCCGAAAGGCGTGTCGTACTGAGGCGTACGTGGCGGAACGGATGTCCCCCAGGCCGCGGCGGAGGCGTACTTGTACATTTTCACCCAGTCGTCGCCGCGCAGATGGTGCCACGTCGTCTCGATGAAGCCGAAGCCGCCGATCTTCGCGATGTAGTCGGCCATCGGCTTCATCGCGTTGTAGTTCATCCACGGACATCCGGCCACGGCGAAGCCCTTCTCCTTGAAATATCCGATCGTCGGCCAGTCCTTCCGCGTCTCCCTCATGTCGCCGTAGGAATACTGCCAGTCGCAGATGATGACATCCCTGGGCAGGGTGTCGGCGAGCGTCGCCGTCGATCTGGAGCCGCAGTGGACAAAGCCGTTCCAGCGCGGATCGCCGCGCTCGAGGAGCATGTCGTGCCAGATCATCGCCCTTGCACCGCGCGACTTCACGAAATCTGCAAGTCCCGCGATATGCTCGCAGACGAGCTCTCCGTAGGGACGCTTCCTGCACTCGGGACACGTCGGCGGCTGGGCCTCGTCACAGCCGAGGTGGAAGAACGGCGGATTGCCGAAGTCCTCGTGCATCTCGGCGATCAGCTCCCGGAGGACGCGCTGGGCCTCGGGATTGGCAAGGCACCAGTTCCACCCGCCAGGCTCGAAAAGCGGCTCGTATTCGGGGGCAATGTCGAGCACCATGTGCTTCAGCGTGCAGCCGCGCGAGCTCGATGCATGCCCGAACGCGTTGATCTGTGGAACGAGGGTT
>JAFONM010000063.1 GCA_017418445.1 Kiritimatiellia bacterium | reverse complement strand
TTAACTCGCTTGATCTCGTTTACGTTGCAATTCTCTTAAATTTCCAAACTCTCGGATTTCAAAGAACGACGCCCGCGCCCCAGCGGGGGCGAACAGAGTGATAGTATACCATTTCGTCCGCGCGCGTGCAATGGGGTTGGAAAAGAAAAATTAAAAAAGTCGGATAATGATAGATAACGACCAATCAAATGCAACTTTATCGCGATTATGAAGAGCGGTGTCAGCCGAGAATCGACCTCAGTTTCTCGTTCGTAATGGGCTTGAGGACGTATCCGTCGAATCCGAGCTCCTTGAAGTTGTCGACGATGGAGTCGTCCGCCGTCACCGCATAGACAGGGACCTTCGCGAACGCGGGGGTGTTGCGGATCTCCCTGACGAGCGCAATGCCGTCAGTCTGCGGAAGCGCGAGTTCCGTGAGGACGATGTCGATGTCCCCCGTCATAAGCCTGACGAGCGCTTCGTTGCCGCTCGAAACCATGGTGATGTTCTCGAATCCGATCTCCTTGAGGAGCTCGTCCATCGCGGCGTTGTGCACGGGCGACGGATCGACGAGAAGGAACTTCGCCTTCCACGGAAGCTGGTCCTGGACCACTATCGCGCCGATGTTCTGCATCGACGAGAGCCTCTGCGTCGGGGCCGCTCCGGCGGAGCCGACGTTCGAGAAGAGGATCGAGATGACGGTTCCGATTCCCGGCGAGGACTTGAGCGAGAGGTCCCCGTCCATCGATATGACGAGGCTCTCGATGACGGCGAGCCCGGAGGGGAGCGTTCCCGCCCTGTGCCTCTCGACTCCCGCCTCCGCGAACCTGCGCTGCTCCTTGAGCGGAATCCCGCAGCCCGTATCCTCGACCGTGATCTTGAGCCTTCCGCCGAAATACGTCGCGACGACTCCGATTCGTCCTGCCTGCGTGAACTTGACGGCGTTGTCGACGAGCGCCCGGAGCACGAGCCTCAGCCTGTGCACGTTGAGGCTGAGAAGAGGCATCGAGTCCACCTTCGCCTTGAGCGTCACGCCCTTCGCGGACGCCTGGCCGCGGAACATCTCCATCGT
This sequence comes from Kiritimatiellia bacterium, assembly GCA_017418445.1. Classification (GTDB taxonomy): domain Bacteria; phylum Verrucomicrobiota; class Kiritimatiellia; order RFP12; family UBA1067; genus UBA1067. The sequence goes on along the minus strand of JAFONM010000063.1, from coordinate 11,648 downwards.
CTCGTCGACGAGCGCGGGAATGTCGGCCGGCGCGTCGCACCTGATTCCGCCGCCGTCGAAATCCGCGAGGTCCATGACGTCGTCGAGCGTCTCGACGGCGAGCCTGGCCCCTTCCGCAAGACGCGCGACGCCCTCGGCAGTCGGAGCGGACGCGAGCTGCGAGGCCTCGAAGGCCAGCGCCGCGAGCGGCTGGCGGAGATCCGCGGCGAGCGTCGCAAGAAGATAGTCCTTGACCTTCTCCGCTCTCTCGGCGCGCTCGACGGCATCCTCGGCATGCACGACTTTGGGCGCGGCGGCAGGCGCGGGCGCCGCGGCGCGGGGAGGCGGTGCGGCGTGCGGAGCCTGCGCGGCGTGCGGATGCGGACCCTTGCCCGCGATCCTGATGGCGTGGGGCGACGCGGCGGGGGCGGCGCCGGGCCTGGGCTGAACGACCTTCCCGGCTACGCGCACGACGCCCTTGGCCGCGCCATGTCCCTGGCCCGAGGGCCTGATGAATATCTTCTTTCCGCCGGGTACCATGGCTCAGAGCGCCTTGAAGCGGTATTCGGTCGTCGTCCTGTACGTCTCGCCCGGACGGACCGTCGTGGACGGGAAGTCGGGACGGTTCGGCGAGTCCGGATAGTGCTGCGTCTCGAGCGCGAGCCATCCGCGGCGCATCATCGGCCTGCCGCCCTTCATCTTCCACTCGTCGTCGATGAAGTTGCCGGCGTAGAACTGGAGTCCGGGCTGGTCGGTCCAGACCTCGACCGCGCGCTTCTCGCCCTTGAGCTCCGCGACCTTGCGGAAGCCCGTTCCGTTCAGGCACCAGTTGTGGTCGTAGCCGGGACCGTGCTGGAGGACGGGATCGGGATCGTCGATGCGCTCGCCGATCTTGCGGAAGGTGCGGAAGTCGAACGGCGTCCCCGCGACGGACTTCGGCGCGCCGACGGGCTTGAGGTTCTCGTCGACCGGGAGGTAGGCGTCCGCGTCGATCATGAGGTCCTGGTTGAGTATCCGGCCCCATCCGTTCATGTTGAAGTAGACGTGCTGCGTGAGGTTGACGGGCGTCGCCTCGTCGGTGACGGCCTCGTAGTCGACGCGCCAGACGTTGTCGGGCGTGACGGTGTAGGTGATCTTCGCCTTCACGCATCCGGGGAAGCCCTGCTCGCCGGCCGGGAATTCCTTCTGGAAGACGATTCCGACGCCGCTGCCATCGGGATTCTTGAACGTGTACGCATCCCACACGTAGGCGTCCCACCCGCGCTCGCCGCCATGGAGAGCCGCGTTGTGGCTCTTGTCGTTGACCGGCACCTTGTAGTCCCTGCCGTCGAGCTTGAACCTGCCGTCCGCGATGCGGTTGCCGTAGCGTCCGATGATTGCGCCGAAGTATGGGTCGGTCGTCTCCCATCCGGCGGGACTGTCGAAGCCGACGGTGACGTCGATGACCTCGCCCTTCGCATCCGGGACCCACAGGCTGACGACCTTGCCGCCGTAGTCCGTGACGTCCATATGGAGTCCGCCCGCACCGATTATCCTGTAGAGCCTGGCCTTTTCGCCGTACCTGGTCTTGCCGAACTCGCCCGCGAGGTATACGCCGGAGGCCGAGTACGATTGGACGGAGGTGCATCCGGCGGCGAAGAGCGCGCCTGCGAGTCCGAACGCCGCGATAAGATGATCCTTGTTCATGACAAACCTTTCATTTCGTTGTTGCGGCCTATTATATCAAATTTTATCCCGGCCGCAAAGTTGCAGGAGCGGCTAGCGCCAGCGGAACAGGGGGCGCGGCGGGGGCGCGGCGATTGCGCGGATCGCCGCGGCCGCGCGGTCGCGAACGCCCTTGTCCGCCGACTTCGCCGCCTTCCCGAGGACGGCCGTCGCATCTGCATCTCGCCCTGCGTTCGCAAGGCATTCGCCGAGATACAGGAGCGAATAGTCCGGCGAGTGGTTCCGCTTCGGAACGGTCAGCCCTTCGCCGAAATACCGCGCCGCCGCCATCCAGTCCCCTTCCCTCATCGCGACGACGCCGAGCGCGTCGAGCATCATTCCGCCCGCGTCGAGCCGCGGATTCGCCGCGACGGGCCCGCCGAGACGCCTTACCTCCTCGAAGTCCCCCTTCGCCCCGCGGAACGCGAGGAGATACGCGAGCGAGTCGGCGGTCATCTGGCTTCCGCGAAGCTCGAGGCTCCTCTTCAGCATCGCGATCCCCTCGTCCATGCGTCCCTGACGCGCGCAGTATTCGTTCCCGACGACGCGCAGTGCGCGCCAGTGGTCCGGGTCGCGCTCGAGGACCCTCGCGTAGGCGGTGTAGGCGCTGTCGAAGGACCTTACCACGGGAACCGCGAGGACGGCCTCGGCGAGCGCGACGGCGACGACGAGGACGGCGACGCGCCCGGCCGATCCCGCGGACGTCCGCCTGACGGCGTGCGCGAAGAGGAACGCGAGCGCGATTTCGGGGAAGTACGCGTAGCGGTCCGCCATCGCCTGGTCGCTGTTGACGTACGCGAAGACTCCGAGGACGGGACCGACCGAGAGGAGAAACACGAGTCCCGCGAAGACCATCGCCTCGCGCGTGCGCCTTTCGGACCTGTACGCCGCCCAGGCGGCGAGAGCGAAGACGGCGGCGAGGGTGCCGAGTCCGAGCCATCCGTTCACGGGCCATCCGCCGAACACCGCGCGGTAGTCGAAGTGGATTCCGGTGGGGACGACGGTGTACCATAGGTAGAGTCCGAGCGAGACGGCCGCATTGAGGATGCGCCACGAGAAGGACTCGACGAGGACGCCCGGCGCGCCTGTGCCCGTCGGATCCGTCTGGGACTGCAGAGTGACGGCCGCTCCGGCCGCGGCAAGCGCGAACATCGGCAGAAGCCACGTCAGGCGGACCTTCGCGCGGTCGCGCCGGTACCAGTGCAGGGCGAGGGCGAGGAACGGGACCGCGACGGCCGTCGGCTTCGAGCACAGCGCCAGGGCGCAGCACGCGAGCGCGGCGACGTAGCGCACGATCCGTCCGCCCTCCAGAAAGCGTCCGTACTGCATGAGCGAGAGGAGTCCGAACGTCGTCCACAGCAGCTCCTTGCGCGCCGCGACGTAGGCGACGCCTTCCGCGCGCAGCGGATGGAGCGCCCACAGCGCGGCTCCCGCGAGACACGCCGCGGACGAGGCGAAGGACGAGACCCCGTCGTCGCGCGAAGCCGACAGATCCTTCAGGAAGAGGTAGACGAGGAAGGCGTTCAGCACGTGGAGGAGCACGTTCACGGCGTGGTAGGCGGCGGGGAAGTCCCCGAAGAGGGTCGCGTCGACCATGTAGGAGACGAACGTGACCGGCATCCAGATTCCGCCGTACTCGATGTCGCAGAAGGCGCGCAGGACGTTCTCCCAGGAGAGTCCGTCCCTGACGAACGGACATCCGCTCGTGTAGAGCGAGTCGTCTATCCCGACGAATCCGCACGGAATCCCGAAGGCGAACACCGCGGCGACGGCGAGAAGCGCCGCGGAGACGAGGAGCGCGGACACCGCGCGCGATGCGCGCGAGGAGGTCATTCCTCGGCCTTCCGGCTGGTGATGTCGCCGACGAGTATGAGAAGCGTGTATATCTCGAGGCGCCCGGCGAGCATCGCGCCCGAGAAGACCCACTTGACGTACGGGGCGACGGTGCCGTAGCAGCCGGCGGGTCCGAGGCTCGCGCCCCCGAACTCCCCGAACGCCGGGCCTATGTTGCCGACCATGCTCATGCTGGACGTGAGCGCCGCCTTGATCTCCATGCCCGAGAAGGCGGCGGCGGTGGCGGTAAGGAGGACCAGCATGAAGTACACGAAGACGAACGCGCTGACCGACGGAACGATCGACTCGCGTCCGGCCTCGCCGTCGAGGCGGATCGTGTAGACCCCGTGCGGATGGATGAGCTTCGCGACGTCGTTCCTGAGCTGCTTCCAGAGGACGGTCCACCTGACGACCTTGACTCCGCCGGAGGTCGAGCCCGAGCATCCGCCTATCACGCACAGGACGAATATCACCATCTGCGCCGCCGGAGCCCACTCCGTGTAGTCGCTCCCCATGAAGCCGGTGGTCGAGATGACGGCCGCGACCTCGAACGCGCAGTGGCGCAGCGCGTCGGCGAGAGGCTCGCGTCCCCACTGCACGAACGTGCACACGCCCGTCGCGACGGCGACTATGAGGGCGAAGGCCCTGAGCTCGGAATTCTGCAGGAACTTCCTGAACCGTCCGGTGAGCAGCATGAAGTAGCATGCGTAGTTGACGGCCCCCGCGAGCATGAACACGGTGCATATCCACTCGACCGCCGGATTGCCGAACGCCCTTATGCTCTCGTTGCGCGTGGAGAACCCGCCCGTCGCCGTGTTGGAGAGCGCGTGGCAGACGGAATCGAACCATCCGAGCCCGGCGAAGCGGAGGAGCATCAGCTCGGCGACGGTCATCGCGAAGTATATGCCGATGAGGACCTTCGCCGTGTCGCCTATCTTCACCGTGAGCCTGCCCCTGTCGGACCCCGAGGCCTCCGCCTTCATGAGGGCGGACGTGTTTATGCCCACCTTCGGGAGCACCGCGAGCGCGAGGGCGATTATGCCCATGCCTCCGAGCCAGTGCATCATGCAGCGCCAGAAGTTGATGCACTTCGGGAAGCTCTCCACGTCGGCGAAGACGGTGGCGCCGGTCGCGGTGAATCCGCTCACGCTCTCGAACACGGCGTCCGTGATGTTGTCCACGAGCCCCTTGTCGGTCGAGGAGAATCCGTACAGGAACAGGGGGATCGCGCCGAGCGCCATGATGACCACCCACGTCTTGCCGACGAAGAGGAACGCGTTCCTGTCGGCCAGGCGTCCGCCGGCCCTGCGTCCGACGCGCCTGCACCGCCAGACGTACAGCCAGCAGACCGCCGCCGGGATCAGGAAGAGCGGAATCCCGCGGTACTCTCCGCAGGCGAGCGCGACGACGGCCGGCGCGACGAGACACCCGCCGGCGAGCGTCAGCATCCACGAGATCGCTATGGCAACCGGATCCTTCATTCCGCACCGAAGAGTCCGAGCGCGTCCGTATTGCCCGCAGGCTTGATCAGGACCACCTTGTCGCCGGCGCAGATCGCCGTGTCGCCGTTGGGAATCGCGCTCTTGCCGTCCGGATGTCTCACGAAGAGGACGGTCGCGCGTCCGGCGATCCCGAGCTCGCCGAGCGTCCTGCCGTCCGCCTCGGACCCCTTCTCGGCCACGCACTCGACGAGCTCGAGGCGTCCCCTGCACAGCGTGTGGACGGACTTCACCGCGCTGCCGCGGAGGTGTCCGATGATGTTGTCGACGACGGTGTCGCGAATCGGAATCGAGATGTCGACGTCCATCTTCTCGGCGAGCCCGGAGATCGACGACCCTGACGTCAGGGCGATGGTCTTCGTCGCGCCCTTGCCCTTCAGGTGCGCGGCGGTCACGAGGTTGCGCTCGGGATTCTCGGAGACGGCGACCACGAGGTCGAACCTGTCCAGCCTCTCCTCGCGGATGATGTTGTCGTCGGTCGCGTTTCCGCAGACGACGCGTATCCCGGCGAACTGCCGCACCATCGCCCGGCACCTGTCAAGGTCCTCGTCGATGACGACGATCTCGTCCTTGCCGCCGGCCTTCCATCCGAATCCGAGCGTCTTGTCCAGGTCCGGATTGCGCATGTCGGGCTTGCGTCCCATGACGACGAGGGAGCCGACGCGTCCCGCGCCGACGACCGCCATCCGCTCGGACGTTCCGCCGGGCGCGTCGCAGAGCTTCGCCAGGGCCTGTATCTCGGAGAGCCTCGTGAGGACGCCTATCTTGTTGCCCTTCACGAGCACCGACGAGCCGCTCGGGAGGACCGGCCCGTCCTGCGTCTCGACGTACGCGACGAGATGGTGCCATCCATCGACGGCCTGGAGCTGCGAGAGCGACTTGCCGTTGAGCGGAGAATGGCGTCCTATCGGCAGGCTCGCGATTCCGTATCCGCTCCCGAGCTCGATGACCTCGCCGACGGCGCCGTACGCGATCGCGCGCCCTATCGCCGCGGCCGCCTCGACCTCGGGGTTTACGATCCAGTCGATTCCGAACGGAGTGCGCCTCTCGCCGGACACCACGTCCGCGTACTTCCTCGCCGCGCTCACGGTGTCCATGAAGTAGGAGTAGTTCCTGACGCGCGCGATCTTGAGAAGCTTCGGATGCACCGCGTCGGCGAGCGTGCAGGTTATCATGTTGATCTCGTCGCTCGGCGTCACGGTGACGAGCGCGTCGGCGGACGCGATGCCCGCGTTCTCCAGCGCCTCGAGGCTGTTGCCCTCGGAGCACATGACGGCGCAGTCCAGCTGTCCGCCGATCTCGCGCACCCTCTCGGGATCGCTGTCGACGAGGACGACCTTGTGACCGTCCTTGACCAGCTTCCTTGCGAGCAGCACGCCGGTAAAGCCCGCCCCTACGATTATCGTCTTCATGAGATCACCTGCGGACGAACCTCGCGACGTATCCGCCGCCCGGGGCCATCGCGACCCTGATCCTGTCGCCGGCCTTCACGGACCTCCCCGTCTCGCGGACGTAGTGCGTCGCGGCGACGTCCGAGTCCGCCGCGTCCGAGAAGGCCTCCGCGGCCCACTCGCCCGAGCCGAGGAACGAAGTGTCGATCTCGATCTCGCGCGCCGTCGAGTTGTTCACGGCGGCCGCGTACCACGAGCCGTCCTTCGCCTTGCGCGCGATCGCGGCGTAGCTGTCGGGGCATCCGCCGAGTCCGACCGTATCGGCCCAGACGACCGGCGTCCTGACCATGAATCCGAACGACTCCATGTTACTCTCGTACTTCGTCGGCGCGTCGCACAGCATCTGCAGCGGAGCCTCGTAGGCGACCATCAGCGCCATCTGGTGGCAGCGCGTCCCGACGGACCCGGGATTGTCGCCGCTGCCCTTGTAGTTCGCCCTGCCGAGCGGATAGTTGTCCATCGCGCCAGGAGTGTAGTCCATCGGACCCGCCGTCATGCGGAGGAAGAACTGCTTGACGTCGTTGTCCGGGAAGTCCTCTCCCCGGTACCACTTCGTGCACTCGAGCCCGTGGACGCCCTCGTAGTTGAGGACGTTCGGATAGGCCCTCGACATTCCCGTGGGACGGTGCGCGCCGTGGTAGTCGACGACCATCCTGTTCCTCGCGCACGCGTCCGCGAACTTCCAGAGGAAGCGCTCGACTTCCGCGTCGCCGCGGTCCATGAAGTCCACCTTGAAGCCCTTCGCGCCGAGCCTGGCGAAGTGCGACGCGACACGGTCTTCGTCGCCCGCGATCTGCGCCCACGCCATCCAGAGTATGATGCCGACGCCCTTGGAGTTCGCGTATCGGATCACCTCCGGAACGTCCACGTTCCTGTGGAACTTCCAGATGTTGAGCGTCTCGCTCCATCCCTCGTCCATGATGACGTACTCGACGCCGGTCTTTGCGGCGAAGTCGATGAAGCGCTTGTACGTGGCCGTCGTGCAGCCCTTGCCGCCCTGGTTGTCCCATGCGTTCCACCAGTCCCAGGCGACCTTGCCGGGCCTGACCCACGAGAAGTCGTAGTTCGCCTGCGGACGCGCGAGCGCGTTCACGATGTCAGCCGCGGCGAAGCCGGACGGACTGTCCGCGAGGATGAACACGCGCCACGGGAAGAGGCGGCGCCCCTCCGTCTCGACGAGCCAGTCCTCGCTGCCGTCGACGACGATCCAGCGTCCGCCCTTCTCGACGCGGTTGCCGGGGTCCCATCCGGTCGCGTGATGCGTCCCCTTCGGGAATCCGGCGAACTTCGAGACGAGCTTCACGCCGGAGGCGGACTCGTCGCGGACGAAGTCGAGGATCGGATAGTCGTAGACGTCGGACTCCGTGACGGCGACCCACCTGCCGTCTGTCTCGTACGCGAACGGGAGGTACACGAAGTCCCTGCCCTTGTCCTTGCCGGTGACGATCTCGCCCGCCTTGCAGGTGAGAGGAATGTTCTCCTCGCATCCGGGGGCCGAACCGTAGTAGAGCGAGCACTTCGCGTCGGAGTCCGGAATCGTGACGCCGGCCTTCTCGCCGTTGACGCGCACCTTGTCGCCGGGCATGTCGATCACGAAGCGGTAGGCGACGCCGTCGTTGCGCGCGGAGAGCGCCAGTCCCCATCCGTCGAAATCCATGACGACGCCCTTCTGCGAGAGGTCGAGGAAGTCCTTCTTGTAGACGGCGGTCGGCACGGGATTGCCCTCGATGTCGAGCCGGGAAATCCTGGGGGCCGCGGCGGATTCCAGCGCCCTGCCGCCAATGGTCATTCCGATCTCGGACCGCGCAACGACCACCACTCCGTCGCGCAGCACTTCGTAGGAGAGCGGAGCGGCCCATGCCCGGATTTCATTGCGTCCGTCGGGCGAAACGACCCTGACGACGGGCTCCTCGCCCCTGAAAAGACTGCATCCGGACAGAAGCGCGGCAAGTGCCGCGGCGAACAGCGATTTCTTCATTGCATCTCCTGTTTGAGCATAGATGCAATGTATTATACCAAATCCCCGCCCCATCCGCTACTTGGCGGCTGGCGGGCGGTGGATTTACTCCGCACCACGCACTACGCACCGACGCGCCGGACGGCGCGCTGGTTGTCCAGCCCTTCGACGACGATCGCGGGTTCGGGGCGCGCTGCGCAGAAGTGCTCGCAGATTCCGCACCCTATGCACTTCACGTCGTCCACGACCGGGATTCCCTCGACGATGGCCACCGCCTTGACGGGACACTTGCGCGAGCAGATCGTGCAGTCGGTTCCGTTCGTCCTGATGCACTTCTCAGCGTCCCAGACCGCCACCCCTATGTGCACGTCGAGGCGCCCTACGCCTTCGAGCCGCTCTATGGCGCCCGCGGGACACGCCTTCGCGCACTGCCTGTCGCATTCCGCAGGGCAGCAGGACCTGTTGAAGTCGAGCTCGGGCTGTCCGTACGCAGCGGACTTCGTCGAGGGCACGAGAACATGCTGCGGACACGCCTTGATGCAGAGTCCGCACGCGAGGCACTCGCGCCCGAACGCGCTCCGCGAGAGCGCGCCCGGCGGCAGGACGGAGCGCTTCCTCTTCGCGCGCTCCGGCATCACGATGTCCGCGAGTCCGCCGTCCGTCGTCTTCTCCGCGACCGCCAGCACCGCGACGCCCTTCAGGACCTCGCGCCGCCCGATTCCATCCGGCGCAGGCTTCCCGTCCCTGGCCGGCTCCTTTGCCGCCGTCGCCGGAAAGCACCTGCGGCAGTTCGCGCAGCGCGGGCCGATCCTGTTGCCCCACGGCGCGATGCGTCCGACGAGCGCGAAGACGGTCCCGAGCGGACAGACCCAGTTGCACCATATCCTGCCAGATCCGACCGCGGCGGCCGCGAGGATCGCCGCGACGACAAGCGGATACGGGCCTAGGAGCGTGAGGGCGCGTCCGAGAATGGAGTACGGCTCGACCGAATACGCAATCGCTCCGCAGCCGAGCGCGGCGAACGCGAAAAACGCCGCGACGACGGACCAGCGGACGATCCGCTGCGCCGTCGTCTCGGGGAGGCGCGTGCAGACCCTGCGGACGCCGTTCTTCGGATGGAATATCCAGTTGACGAGGCTCTGGAGAATCCCGAGCGGACACATCGTCTCGCAGAAGAAGCGTCCGACCAGGGCGGTGCCGATCAGGAACACGGGGACGAACACCCACGGATTCCTCAGAACGGCCGGGGCGGCCTGCAGCTCGACCGCCACGTGCGCGAGCCTGTGTCCGCCGAAGAACGCCCAAACGACGAGGACGAGGAACACGGCGGCGACCGTGCGCTTTGCGTAGACGGGGATCATGTTCTTCTTCAGAGCCATTTGTCCGCCTCCTCGTTGCGCGCGCGGAGCTCGGCGCGGAACCTGAGTTTCTCAAGGTCGTTCATCTGGGAGTCGATGAGCGCCATCTCCTGCGGAATCCTGATCTGCTGCGGACAGTGCGGGGTGCACACTCCGCATCCGACGCAGCGCTCCGCGCGGCGCATCGGATCCGGCACGGCCTTCTCGTACGCGGCCTGGATCTCCTCGCGCGTCTTCTCCTCTCCGCTCACGAGGAACTCGTTGCGGAAGCGGAAGACGGACGGAATGTCGAGTCCGAACGGACACGGCATGCAGTACTGGCAGGCGGTGCAGGGGATGGGGTCCGACTTCATGTACTCGTCCGCCGCCTTCTGCAGGGCGGCGAATTCGGACTCGGTGCAGGGCCTGAGCGGAGAGAACGTCGCGAGGTTGTCCTCGATGTCGCTTGTACGCGTCATGCCGGAGAGGATCGTCATGACATTGGGCATCGAGCCGGAGAAGCGGAACGCCCAGCGGGCGAGCGAGTCGTTCGGCGCGAGCGGCTTGAGGTTGCGGGCGAGCGCTGCGTTGTAGCGCGCGAGCCGTCCGCCGAGGAGAGGCTCCATGATGACCACGGGGATCCTCTTCTCGGTGAGCGTGCTGTAGAGATACTCTGCGTTGAGGTTCCGCCTGTTGATCTCCTGCGCGTGGCGCCAGTCGACGTAGTTCATCTGGATCTGGCAGAAGTCCCAGCGGTATTCGTCATGGTGCTCCATGCACCACTCGAACGCCTTCGGGTCCCCGTGGAAGGAGAATCCGAGGTTCCTGATGCGCTTCTCCTCGCGCAGCCTGACGCACCAGTCGAGCGCGCCGTTCTCGAGATAGCGCCTGGAGAACGTGGAGAATCCGTCGTTGCCGATCGAATGCAGAAGGTAGTTGTCGATGTAGTCCGTCTGGAGGTTCCTGAGGGACGTCTCGAACATCTTTTTGCAGGCGTCGAGGGAAAACTGCGAGGGCGCGAAGTTGGAGAGCTTCGTCGCGACGAGGTAGTCCTCGCGCTTCCATCCGCTCTTTGCGAGGGCGCGTCCGAGGCGGCTCTCGGATTCGCCGCGGCAGTAGGCGGGGGAGGTGTCGAAGTAGTTGACTCCGCCCTCGAGCAGCATCCTGATCTGCCGTTCCAGGAGCTCCTGGTCGATGTTGGTCCTGGAGTATCCGTTGGGGGCCCAGCTGTTCGCGTGGCCCCCGTCGACGGTGGCCATTCGCATCGCCCCGTAGCCGAGCAGCGACACCCTGCGTCCGTCGCTGGAGAATCGGTAGGTCATCTGGTTGCTCATGGCGGTGATTCTACCAAATCCCGCCGTTGTTAGGCTACGCTAAATTAAGGCCTTGGCCTGCTGCCGTCACTTCCGCTTGAAAACAAAGCCCCACATCTTGAAGAGATACTTCAGATAAATCAGGGGCAGGCACGACCAGATGCCGTGGGCGCGGAGGGCGCGGAGGTCTTCGCGGTTGATCACCATGTTCGAACGCCATCCGGAAGTTGACATCCCGCCCATACGCATTACCACGACGCACTCCGGCAAATATGCCGCGCGAAGCTTTGCAAGCAGAAGATAACGGAGCTCCAGCTCGAAGTCGGCGCAGATGCGGTAGTCGAGCGAATAGCCGCCGAGCTTTTCAAAGCACTCGCGCCGCACATAAAACGACGGATGCGGAACCATCGCGGCAAAGCGGAACATCCACGGCCGCCACCTCTTCGCCGAACAGTACCTCACCGTCCCTTCGATCAGAGTCGTGTTTTCCTTTTCGACGATGACTTTCTTGAATGTACCTAAATCGTTCAGTGTGACGTCTTTTAAGGACATTCCGAGGTCCTTGGAGATGAACT
>JAFONM010000062.1 GCA_017418445.1 Kiritimatiellia bacterium | reverse complement strand
GCGCTCGGCTACGAGCCGGCGCTCGTGACGGACTTCGACTCGCTCAAGGCGGCGGGTGACTTCAGCGTGCTCGTCGTCGGACATGGGACGCTCGACGAGGGCGAGGCGACGGATCCGCGCTGGAGCGAGCTCCTCTCCGCCGGGAGGCGCATATTCGTCCTCGAGCAGGAGGCGAACCTCCACTACCAGGCGACGCCCGCCGACGTCGAGCCGACGGACCACGCGGGCACGATCGCGTTCCTGCAGAATCCGAAGCATCCCGCCTTCGCGGGCCTCGAGCAGGACGACCTCAGGTTCTGGGGCCGCGGCCACCTCGTCTACCGCAACGCCTTCACGCAGCCCACGCGCGGGGCGGACTCCCTCGTACAGTGCGGTCCGTCGCTGAAGGACTGCGCGCTGTGCCAGTCCACCCCCGGCGACGCGCTGCTCGTCGAGACGCAGCTCCTCGTCGGCGGCAAGCTCGAGTCGAACCCGGTCGCGGCGCGGCTCTTCGACAACATCGTCAAGTACGCGCTCGGCTACGTTCCCCTGCGGCGCGAGGTGGCGGTGTGGCTCGACGACGCGACGCGCGCGAAGGGCGTCTCGCTAATGGGACTCAGGCACAAGACCGTCCGCTCCGCCGCGGAGGCGCTCTCCGCCGCGCCCGGCGGAATCGTGGTCTTCGACGGCACGGCGGAGAAGCTCCGGGCGTTCTCCGCGCTCGGCGGGAAGCTGCGCGACTTCTTCGCGAAGGGCGGATACCTCATGCCGTGGAACGTGGGCGATGCCGATCTCGCGGCGTTCAACTCGCTCGCGGGGACGGACTTCATCCTGCGGCCCTTCCGCCGCGAGAAGGTTGAGATCCCCGCGCCGCGCGACCCGATCCTCTCCGGACTCTCCCAGCGCGACGTGACGGTGTTCTCGGGCGAGAGGATATTCGGATGGGTCGCCGACTGCTTCGTTGCGGACGACGTATTCTCCGGGGTCGTCGATCTCGAGGACGTCGCGCCGTTCGCGTCCGGCTTCGGCATCCCCGGCCCCGCCGGGAAGCGCGAGTGCCAGAGCGCGGTCAACGGATTCCTCTCCGGCGAGGCGTGGCGCTACATCGTGTACCACGACATGGCGGCGGACCCGAACGGGCTTCCCTCCTACACCTGGGACCTCGCGCGCGAGGAGAGGATCACGAGGTTCTCCGTCGTCGCGAACGGACACTACCGCGGCTTCGGCAAGGTCGCGTTCACGCTCGAGGCGGCCGACGGCTCGAAGGAGGAGAGGGGTCCGTTCGAGTTCCCGAAGTTCGGCAACGAGGGCAGCCCCCGCATGGACTTCGACCTCTCGCCCGCCTCGAAGGCGAAGCGCGTGACGATGAAGGTCCTCGCGTTCGGCAACGGGAACAACCAGCAGAGGGCCGTCACCGGAATCGACAACATGTGGATCTACGCCGAGCGCGGGAAGGAATGGCACGAGAAGGTGGTGCCGCTCCTCAACGTCGGCGGACTAGTCCTCCTGCCGCGCGGCGAGGGCGGGATCATCCTCAACCAGATTCTCCTCAAGGAGAACGAGGAGGTGCCGGAGAACGGACCCAAGAAGCGCAACATCATGGCGGCGCTCCTGCGCAACCTCGGCGGCGTGTTCGCGGCCGGGAAGGACCTCCGCCCCGGAGACGGACTCGTCTACACCCCGCTTTCCTTCGAGGGCGTCGCGAACCTGTACCTCTCGTCCGAGAAGGGCTTCTTCGCGAAGGAGAACGACCTCTCGCTCGTCCCGTGCGGCGAGCAGAAGTTCCAGGGCGTGAAGTACGCCGTGAGGGACTTCCGCACGTCCCCGCTCGAGGCGGC
>JAFONM010000061.1 GCA_017418445.1 Kiritimatiellia bacterium | reverse complement strand
GTGCTGACGAAGGTTCCCGGCGGCGGCGTAAACCAGCTCCAGATGGGGCTCACCGAGCTCAAGCCCGGGAGCGTCTGGAACACGATGCCGCAGCACACGCACAACCGCCGCATGGAGGCGTATTTCTACTTCAACGTCCCCGAAGGCCAGGCGATCTGCCACCAGATGGGCCGCCCGCAGGAGCAGCGTCTCGTGTGGCTGCACAACGAGCAGGCGATCACGGCGCCCGAGTGGAGCGTCCATTCCGCGGCCGGCACCTCGAACTACATGTTCATCTGGGGCATGGCGGGCGAGAACCTCGACTACGGCGACATGGACAAGGTGCCCGTGCTGGAGATGAGGTGACTGGCGGCTGACGGCTGGCGACGAGGCCGCACTGCCATCTGCCAGCTGCCATCTGAAAATATGAAAGGAACCGGAAAATGATTACATACGACTTGAGCGGGAAGACGGCGCTTGTCACGGGATCGAATCGCGGAATCGGCAAGGCGATGGCTGACGCCCTGGAGGCGGCCGGCGCGAAGGTGATAAGGACGTGCTCGAAGGAGTGCGACCTTTCGGACCGCGACGCGGTATACGCCTTCATCGAGAAGACGAAGAGGGAGAACCAGATAGACATTCTCGTGAACAACGCGGGGACGATCCTCAGGAAGCCCGCGGCGGAGCATCCGGACGAATACTGGGACAAGGTCATCGGCGTGAACCTGAATTCCCAGTTCGTCCTCGCCCGCGAATTCGGCAAGGACATGGTCGCGCGCGGATGGGGCAGAATCGTTTTCACGTGCTCGCTTCTCACCTTCCAGGGCGGAATCAACGTCCCCGGATACGCGGCTTCGAAGGGCGGGGTCGGACAGCTCGTCAAGGCCTTCGCGAACGAGTGGGCGTCCAAGGGCGTGAACGTGAACGGAATCGCCCCCGGCTACATCGCGACGGACAACACGTCCGCGCTGCGCGCCGACCCGGTCCGCTCCCGCCAGATCCTCGAGCGCATCCCGGCGGGACGCTGGGGCGAGGCGAGCGACATCGCGGGCGCGTGCGTGTTCCTCTGCTCTCCCGCCGCCAACTACATCAACGGCGCGATCATCCCTGTCGACGGGGGATGGCTGGCTCGCTGACGCGATGAAGGGCTTTGTCGCCGTCCTGGTCATGGCAGCCTCCTCCGCCGCTCTGGCGGCGGGGATGGTCGAGCCGACGGTGACGACGCGGAACTTCCGCTGCTGGCATGACGTAAGGTACGGTTCGCGAGAGGATCTTCCCGACGAAGGTTCGGGGTTTTCCGGCAGGATAGGCAACTGGGGCGTCAGGGACTGTCCCTGGCGCATGGCCACTCACAGGACGGCCCAGACGATGGACATCTACGCTCCGCCCGGGAGGGTCGCCACGAACGCCGTCGTCGTCCTGTTCCTGCACGGGGGGGCGTGGTCCCACTGCTTCGACAAGGACGCCGTCTCCTACAGGCTCGTCGACGCGCTGATGGCGAAGGGAGCCGTCATGTGCTCCGCCGGGTACATCCTGCAGAGCGACAACACGCTGAACGGCACCATCGAGACGCCGGCGCGGGAAGGCGCGACGTTCGCCGGAATGCTTCAAGACGTAGACAGGGCGGCGTCCAGGCTGAGGACGATTCTTCCCCTGATGGGCGTCGAGAATCCGAGATTCGTCATTGCCGGGGAGTCGGCGGGCGCTCATCTCGCGCTTCTCTACGCGTACGACCAGGACGCGCCCGAGAAGCTCGGACTTGGACTGCGTCACGACTTTCGCGTCTCCAAGGTCGTCAGCATAGTGGGTCCGACCGATCTTTCGACGATCGACAGCGCGTCCATGCTGATCATGGACCGCATGCTGGCCTCGGATCGTCCCGAGGAGAGTCTGAGGGCGCGTTTCGCCATCCTCTTCAACCGGCTCTGCGGACTCCCGGACGACACTCCCGTCGATGCGCTGCGTCCGTACGCGAAGAAATGGTCTCCGGTCGCGCTCGTCTCGCCGAAGTCCGTTCCGACGGTTCTCGCCTACGCCCAGATGCTGCCGCTTGTCGAGACGGACGGGATCGTTCCGCTTTCCCAGAAAAAGGAGCTGGAGAACCTTCTGAAGTTGAATGGCGTCAGGTTCCGGTCGCGCGTGTTCATGGGCCTTACGCACGCGGATGTATCCTTCAAGGGAGCGGACTGGATCGCCGCGCGCGCGGTGGAGTGAACTCCAGCAGCATCTCAAGTAGTGACTTCGCAGGGGCTTATTTGATATAATGTCATCCATGAATGCAAATCTAGGCAGACGGATGACTCTCGCGGCGCTATCGACATCAGCCGCATTTCTTGTGACAACCGCGGCGTTCGCCGCGCACGACTATCCGATCAGCACCGCCGAACGGACGGCGGTCAAGGTCGTCGGCGGATTCTGGCTGCCGCGGCTCGAGACCAATCGGCTGGTCACGCTCAAGGCCGACTTCGCGAAGTGCGAGGAAACTCCTCGAATCGCCAATTTCACCAACTGCGCCGCGCGCGCCAAGGGTCGGCGCTTCGGAGGCATCTACTTTGACGACTCCGACGTATACAAGGTCATGGAGGGCGCGGCGTACATCTACGCGGAGTCGAAGGACCCCGAACTCCACCGCTACATGACCTGGCTCATCGGACAGGTCGCCGGGGCGCAGGAGATGGACGGATACCTCTACACCGCGCGTACGCTCGGCGGAAACAGGGACATCGAAGGGACGGGACGCTGGGAGCAGCTTTTCTGGTCGCACGAGCTTTACAATCCCGGGCACATGATCGAGGCTGCCGTCGCATGGTACGAGTCCACAGGCGAGACGAACTTCCTGAACGTCGCCAGGAAGAACGCGGATCTCCTCGACCGCACCTTCGGGTGGGCGCCGGACAAGCTCAAGTCCACCAGCGGACACCAGGAGATCGAGCTCGCGCTAGGCAGGCTCTACCGCGTGACCGGCGAAAAGCGCTACCTCGACCTCGCTGAATTCTTCCTCGACATGCGCGGACGGAAGGACCTGCGCAGTACGTGGGGCGTGTCCGTGCAGGACCATCAGCCTGTGACGGAGCAGGACGAGGCGCTCGGACACGCGGTCCGGGCCGGTTACATGTACTGCGCGATGGCGGACGTCGCCGCGCTGACGGGGAACGATTCGTACACCAGGGCGATCGACCGGATATGGGAGGACGTCGTCGGACGCAAGCTGCATCTTTCCGGCGGCATCGGCGCGGGGAGACATACCAGCCATCCCAAATGGGGCGGGGCGCACGAATCCTTCGGCGTAGACTTCGAACTGCCGAACGAGTCCGCCTATCTCGAAACGTGCGCCGCGATCGCCAATGCGCTCTGGAACGTCCGCATGTTCCGCCGCGACGGTGCGGCGAAGTACATGGACGTCGTCGAGCGGATAATATACAACGGATTCCTGAGCGGCGTGTCGCTCTCCGGCGACGAATTCTTCTACATGAATCCGCTCGCGAACAAGGACGGACTCGGCTACGCCAAGGACAAGCCCTACAGGCGTTCCAAGTGGTTCGGAACCAGCTGCTGTCCGTGCAACGACGTCCGGTTTCTCCCGCAGATACCGTCCTTCGCCTACGCTACGGACGGCAAGGACGTCTACGTGAACCTCTTCATGGAGAGCGAGGCGGACATCGGTCCTGCGCACCTCAGGGTCGAGACGGACTATCCGTGGAGCGGGAAGGTGTCCATCACCGTGACGCCCGGGACTCCAGGCTCGAAATTCGCGGTCAAGGTCCGCATTCCGGGCTGGGCGCGCGGACGGCCGGTTCCGAGCGGCCTCTACACCTATTTCGCCCCGACCGTTCTTGGAAGCGACAAGGAGTATCTCGTCCGGGATCAGGTCTGGAACGGGGGCGAGAAGATCGAGCTCGACTTCCCGATGCCGGTCCGGCGCGTCCGCGCGGACGAGCGCGTGGAGGCCGACCGCGGGAGGCTGGCGGTCGAAAGGGGCCCGATCGTCTATTGCGCCGAGGGCTTCGACAACGGCGGCAAGGCGTTCGACGCGGTGCTGCCGTCGGGTGCGACGTTCAGTGACGAGACTGTGACGATCGGCGACCGGACATTCCCTGCGCTCCGCGCGTCCAACGGGCTCCTGCTCATTCCGTATTTCGCATGGGGTCACCGCGACCCCGGCAACGAGATGCAGGTATGGCTGCGCACAGGGGATGAAGCGAGATAGAAAGATGATCGGAGGACGGGAATGAAGCCCGGAATTTCAGGCATGAGGCTGGCGTTGGTTTCCGCGGCGATGGCCGCCGGGGCTCTCTTCGCCGAGATGGAGCCGGCGACGCCGGAATCGCAGGGCGTGGACTCGCAGGGGATACTCGACTGGCTGGATGCGTGCGAACGGAAGTTCGACGGCGTCAGGGAGGGGCGCCTTCACGGATTCGTCATTGTCCGCCATGGCAAGGTGATTGCGGAGGGCAGCTGGAAGCCGTTCGACACCCTTGGCGAGACGCACATGCTCTATTCGCATTCGAAGAGCTTTACTTCGTCCGCGATCGGCATGGTCGTCGACGACGGACTCCTCGACCTGGACGAGCGCGTGATCGACATATTCCCGGAGTCCGTCCCCGCGGACATCTCCGAGAACCTCCGCCAGCTGCGGGTCCGCGACCTGCTGACGATGAACGCCGGCAAGAAGGACCACCTGATCCGCGGTTCCGGAGACTGGGTCCGCGAGTTCCTCGCCCGCGACTTCGCGAGACGTCCCGGTACCGGATTCAAGTACGACTCGGATGCCACGTACATGTGCGCCGCGATCGTCGAGCGCAAGACCGGAAGGAAGATGATGGACTTCCTCAAGGAGCGGATGTTCGACAAGATCGGCATCGAGAAGGCGTGGACGACCTTTTCCCCGCAGGGGATTCCCTGCGGCGGCTGGGGCATGAACATGACGACGCGCGAGATGGCGCGCTTCGGCCAGCTCTATCTGCAGCGCGGATTCTGGGGCGGAAAGAGCATAATCTCTCCGGACTGGGTCTCCCTCGCGACTACGCGCCAGACGTGGAGCGGATGGCAGAACGTCGGCGTCAAGGCGCTCGGCCAGGGATCGGACTGGGAGCAGGGCTACGGCTTCCAGTTCTGGCGCTGCCGCCACGGGGCATATCGCGCCGACGGGGCGAGCGGACAGTACACCGTCGTCATGCCCGGGCAGGACATGGTCGTCTCGGTGCATGCCGGTCTCGGCGACATGGGCGCGGAGCTCCAGCTTCTCTGGGACCACATTCTCCCCGCCGCCGGGGATGCGCCTCTTCCCGAGGGTGAGGCGCTCGAGCGGCTGAGGACTCGCCTCGCCTCGCTCGCATTGCCTCCCCTTGACAACGCGGGCGGCAATCGGTTCAAGGGCGGAAGCTTCGAGTTCAGGGACAACCATCGCGGATTCAGGTCAGTCGCCTTCGCGCCGAACTCCGACGGCGGATTCGACGTCACGCTCGTCACGCGCGCCGGCGAGCAGCGTTTCACCGCCGGATGCGGGAAGTGGACCAGGGGCTCGATCCGCATCGACACCGAGAACTACGAGTCTCTCGGCGGCTACATCGGCGTCCATCCGACGGCGGCATCGTGCGGCATGGACGGCGACGGAAACTTCAGGATGCGCGTCTACCTCACGGGAGACACCGGGCATTTGGACTTCTCGGTCGGTGCTGACGGACATGTCGCCGGCGAATTCTGGGCGATGAACGGATGTAAGATAGAGGGCAGGTGATGAAGATCAATGCTGGGAAGGTTGTCGGCGGCGTCATGCTCGCCGCCGGGATTGCGGCAATATGGCTGTGGCCCAGGGGAAAGGCCCGCGAGGCGGAGCCGGAACCCGTGCGTCCGATACGCAGCATGGTGATCTCCGGCCGCATGGAGTTTCCGCCGCTGCAGTTCCCGGGAGTGGTCGAGGCGGGACACACCCGCGACATCATGTTCGAGGTCGGCGGAAGGCTGATCGAGTTCTCCCTCGACAACGGACAGAGCGTCAGGAAGGGCGACGTCCTCGCGAAGCTGGACCAGCGCGACTTCGAGAACGAGGTGCGAAAGGCCGAGGCCGCGGCGAAGCAGAAGCGCGACACGCGAATCCGCTACGAGAACGCGGCGGCCAAGGGAGGAGTCTCGAAGGACGAGGTGGAGCGGGCGGTTTCTGACGAGAAGACCGCGGAGGCGCAGCTCGCCATCGCGATGAAGGCGCTCGAGTCGACCGTGCTCGTCGCTCCGTTCGACGGCATCGTCGCGGAGACGTATCCAGATTCGGGCGACATGGTGGCGAGAGGGCAGAAGATCCTCACGCTCCAGAACGTCGATCGCGTGAAGCTCGGAGCGTCCTTCCCCGAGACGTACGTCATCTCCCGCGACATAATCGAGACGATCAGATCGCGTCCCGTCCACGTCGTCTTCGACGCGCTTCCGGGCCGCAGGTTCAAGGCGGAGTTCAACGAGTTCACCGCCCAGGCGGATCCGAAGACCCACACCTACCTCGTCAGCTTCTACGTCGACAAGGAGGAGGACTGCAACTTCCTGCCCGGAATGAGCGCGACGGTCGTCATAGAGGGCGGTCCGATGGCGGACGGCAGGCTTGCGCCCGGACTTGCGGTTCCGTCGGACGCCGTCGGCACGGCCGCGGACGGATCGCAGTTCGTCTGGAAGCTCGTCAGGAAGTCGGCCGGCGCGGATGGCGCACCGGACGTCTACGAGGCGAAGCGCGCGACAATCGAGGTCGGGCGGCGCATCGGAGACAGGATCGGAGTGCTCAAGGGCCTCGAGGACGGCGACCGCATCGCGACGGCGGGCGTGACGCTCCTCGTCGAGGGACGCGAGGTGACGCTTCTGAAGGAGTGAGACGATGAACATCGCCGAATTCTGCATCCGCAGGAAGACGGTGACCATCGCCGTCGCCGTCGCCATGTTCGTGGCGGGCGTGGTGAGCTACTTCAACCTCGGCCGTCTCGAGGACCCCGAGTTCACCATCAAGAACGCGCAGATCGTGACGATGTATCCGGGCGCGACGGCGTCCGAAGTCGCCGAGCAGGTTACGGATCCGATCGAGACCGCCGTCCAGCAGCTCGGACAGCTCAAGCGGGTCACGTCGACGTCCTATCCCGGAAAGTCCATCGTCATGGTGGAGATGAAGGACAGGTACGGCAAGGACGACCTACCGCAGATATGGGACGAGCTGCGCCGCAAGGTGAACGACATGGCCTCCGCTCTGCCGCAGGGGTGTTCGCGCCCGATGGTCCTCGACGACTACGGCGACGTGTACGGCGTCTTCTACGCGATATACGGCGACGGCTACTCGTACGCCGAGCTCAAGGAGCACGCGAAGCTCCTCAGGCGCGAGCTGCTCCTCTGCGACGACGTCGCGAAGATCGACCTCGTCGGAGATCTCCAGGAGGTCGTCTACTTCGAGCTCCCGCGCGCCAGGATGGCTTCCCTCGGCATCTCGCCCGCGATGATCGAGAACGTCCTGAGAGGCCAGAACACGGCATCCGACTCCGGGCACGTGGAGATCGGCGACAAGTACGTGCGCATACATCCCGGCGGCAAGATCAGGACGGTCGAGGACTTCGGCGAGCTGATGCTGACCGTCAGGGACGATGACGGCGGATCGTCCACGGTGCGCCTCCGCGACGTCATCGACATCCGCCGCGGATACCAGGAGCCTCCGGGCACTATCGTCCGCTACAACGGCCGCAACGCCATAGGACTCGGCATCTCCACCGTCAAGGGAGGCAACGTCATGACGATGGGAGACTCCATCGACAGGCGAATGCGCGAGCTGCTGCCGCAGACCCCGATAGGAATCGAGGTCGGCGTGATCTCCCACCAGGCATCGAGCGTGGACGCCGCGGTCAGCGGGTTCGTCGTCAACCTTGTCGAGTCCGTGATCATCGTCATCGCGGTGCTGCTCTTCACGATGGGGCTCAGGAGCGGAGTCCTCATCGGCGCCGTCCTCGTCCTGACGGTGATGGCGACGGTGATGGTGATGGACTGGGTGGGCGTCCTCTTCGAGCGCATCAGCCTCGGCGCATTCATCATCGCGCTGGGCATGCTCGTCGACAACGCGATCGTCATCACGGAGGCGGTGCTTGTCGCGGCGCAGCGGCGGGAACGCCGCATCACCGCGGCGATCGACGTCGTGAAGCGCACGCAGTGGCCGCTTCTCGGCGCCACCGTGATAGCCGTCCTCTCCTTCGCGCCCATCGGCGCCTCGCAGGACGCGACCGGAGAGTTCTGCCGTTCGCTCTTTCTCGTCCTGCTCATATCCCTGATGCTCAGCTGGGTCTTCGCGATCACCGTGACCCCGCTCTTCGCAGCGAAGTTCCTCGTCCCCGGTTCGCCGGCCGCCGGCCGCCAGCCGACAGCCGCCCCTCCCGATCCGTACGGCGGCGCGTTCTACCGCGGATACCGCGCGTTCCTCGTGTTCTGCATCACCCATCGCTACCTCGCATGGGCGGTCCTCCTCGGACTTCTCTTCGCGAGCATCATGGGCTTCAGGCACGTCAAGCAGAACTTCTTCCCCGAGTCCACGCGTCCCCAGTACATGGTCCACGTGTGGATGCCGGAGGGGACTGCGATCGATGCGACCGAAAAACGCGCCGAGGCGATGGCCGAGGCGGTCAAGAGTTTCGAGGGCGTCACCGGCGTGACCACGATCACCGGCGGCGGCGGACTCAGGTTCCTCCTTACCTACGCCCCGGAGGATCCGTCCAGCGCGTACGCAATCCTCTTCGTGGACGTCACGAGCAGCAAAATCATCGACGGCCTCATGGAGAAGACGGACGAAATCGCCCACGAGGTCGCGCCGGACGCCCTCGTCTACTCCCAGAAGTTCGTGCTCGGACCGGGCGATCCGCAGAAGATACAGTTCCGCCTCATCGGACCCGATCCTGCGATCCTCCGCGCCGCGAGCGAGCGTGCGCTCGATATCATGCGTGCGGACGGCGGGCTCAAGGAGATCCAGTGCGACTGGCGCAACCGCGTTGATCTGATAGTCCCCGAGGTCGCCGAGCATCGTGCCCGCAAGCTGGGCGTGACGCGCGAGGATGTTTCCCGCGCGCTCAAGAGCGCCACGGAGGGCGTGACGGTCGGCTCCTATCTCGAGCGCGACGAGACGCTCCCGATCGTCATGCGCGCGCCGGAGGCGGAGCGGACCGGATTCGACGCGCTCCGCGACGTGTGGACGTGGAGCAGCAACCTCGGCTGTCCTGTTCCGGTCGCCCAGGCCGTCAACCGCTTCCGCAACGTCTCCGAGGAGGCGCGTCTGAAGCGCCGCAACCGCCTCGCCTGCCTCACCGTGAAGTGCAATGCGAAGGAAGGCACGGCCGCCGAGGCCCGGCTCCGTGTCCGCGACGCCCTGGAGAAGCTCGGCGACTCGCTGCCCGTCGGCTGCCGCTGGGAGTGGGGCGGCGAGTACGAGAGTTCTCAGAACGCGAACAAGGGGCTCTCCGGGATGATTCCGCCGATCGCCGCCATGATGATACTGGTGGTGGTGATGCTGTTCAACAGCTTCAGGCAGACGGTGGTCATCTTCATGACGGTTCCGCTCATCATCGTCGGCGTCGTTGCGGGACTCCTCGGGTTCGGCGAGCCGTTCGGGTTCATGGCGCTGCTCGGATTCCTCTCTCTCGTCGGCATGCAGATCAAGAACGCGATCGTGCTGATGGACGAGATCAAGGCTCAGTTGGCGGCCGGCGTCAAGCCGTTCGAGGCGCTCGTGATGTCCGGGGTGACGCGCCTCCGGCCCGTCGCGAATGCCGCGCTCACCACGGTGCTCGGCATGATGCCGCTCGTGGCGGACGCGTTCTATTCGGCGATGGCGGTGACGGTCATGTGCGGACTCGCCTTCGCGACAGTGCTGACGATGGTCGTCATTCCCGTCAACTATGCGCTCCTTTACAACATCGGGCGCGACGGCGGTCCGAAGAAGGAGGGCAGGTAGCGACAGGTCAGGCGAGGATGGCGACGGCATGAAGGAAAAATTTCAAATCCCGTCGGCAGGGCGTGGCCCGACAGCCGCTATGTCGACGTTCCGCAGCCCGCGGACGATCCGTGCCGGTACTGCAGATGGTGAAATTTGGTATAATGTGCGCCATGGAAGATTCGGTCAAGCGTGAATATTTCGAATTGCTCGGGTTCGAGTCGGTGGGGGCCGATCCGACGAAGCTGCGCGACTGCGTCGCATGCGCGATGTGGTGGAGGAAATGGCTGGAGGGGACGGGCTTCTCCGTGCAGCTCAGGATGCCCGACGTGAAGGACGGCGCCGCGTCTCCGCCCATCGTGCTCGCGGAGCGCGCGGGCGACGAGTCCAAGAGCGTCGTCCTCGTCTACGGACACTACGACGTGCAGCCGGTCGACCCCGTCGCCGAGTGGAAGACGAAGCCGTTCGAGCCTGCCGAGATCGACGGACGGGTCTACTGCCGCGGCGCGCAGGACGACAAGGGGCAGAGCTTCGCGTTCCTGTGCGGACTAAGGGACTGCATCGAAAGGGGAATTGCCGTGCCGACCGTGAAGGTCGTCCTCGAGGGGCAGGAGGAATCGGGAAGCGCGGCGCTGACCGAGCTCGCGCCGACGCTGCGCAGGGAGCTTTCCGCGCAGATCCTCGCGGTCTGCGACACGTCCGCCGCCGAGGGTCTCCGTCCCGCGATCGTCGCGGGGCTTCGCGGAGTGAGCCATTTCACGATTCGCCTCACGGGTCCGAACCGCGACCTCCACTCCGGCGAATACGGCGGCATCGCCCCGAATCCGGCCCAGGCGATAGCCGAGCTCGTCGCCTCGCTCCACAATCCGGACGGCTCGATCGCCGTCGCCGGCTTCAGGAACGGCATCGAACCGCCGACGCACGACGAGCGCCAGGCCGCCGAGTCGACTGCTCCGGACGAGTCCGCGGTGAGGGAGGACATCGGGTGCGATCCCGTCGGCGGACAGATGGGCAAGACGATCGTGGAGCGCAACTCCTTCGAGCCGACGATAGAGGTCAACGGAATCCATTCCGGATACGGCGGAGTCGGCGCGAAGACGGTGATCCCCTCCGAGGCGATTGCGAAGATATCGATGCGCCTCGTTCCCGGGCAGTCGGTGCGCGGCGCGTTCAAGTCCGTCGTCGACCACCTCGAGGACCGCATCCCGAGGGGAATGAAGCTCTCGGTCGAGGACTACAATCCCGGCGCGGGCGGATTCCGCCTGCCGCTCGACTCGCCGGTCTTCCGCCTTGCGGCGGACATCCTTCGCGAGATGGACGGGCGCGGTGCGGTGTTCCAGTGGGACGGCGCGTCCATACCCGTCGTCTCGGTCCTTCGCGAAGTGTCCGCCGCGGCGCCGCTCATCGTCGGGTGGGGACAGAGCGCGGACCGCATCCATTCACCCAACGAAAGCTACTCGTTCGAGCAGTTCGCCAGGGCGCGCGAATGGTCGAAGAGGCTTTTCTCGTCGCTATGAAAATGATGTCGAGAACGGTGCGCGGCGCGGCGGCCGTCGTTTTCGCCGCGGCGGCCGCAATGTCGGCCGGGGCCGCGGAGATAGTCGTCGTCGCCCACGAGACGGGATACACGACATCGCTCGCGAAGCATATCCACAGATGGCTCGGGGACCAGGGCGTAAAGTCCGAGCTGACGACGCCCGCAGGCATGGAGGAGGCGATGAAGGACTCGAAGCTCGTGTTCCTCCTCGGCTTCGCCGATCCGACGGGCGACGAGCTTTCGAAGATCATGTCCGCCCGCGAGAAGGGGACTCGGTTCGTCGTCTTCCATTCGGCGTCCCCGCAGCTCGCGAAGATGATGGGCGTGAAGCCGCTCGGCTACACCGAGGCGGCGTATCCCGGCAGGTGGAGCCGCATGAATTTCACCGGCGAATTCCTGGAGGGGTGCCCGAAGTCCGTTTTGCAGACCTCGACCGTCCTTCAGCGCGCGGAGCCGATTCCCGGGAAGAGCAGGGTCCTGGCGACGTGGTCGGACAGGACCGGAAGGTCCACGGGCGACGCGGCGTGGATCGCCAGCGCCGCGGGATACTGGATGACGCACGTCCTTCTCGCGGACGGCGACGAGGAGCTGAAGGCGCAGTTCCTGGGTGCCATCGTGGGGAGCGTTGCGCCCAGGCTCTGGAACGCAAAGGCGTTCAGGGCGAAGCGCGTCGCGGAGGAGCGGGCGCTGCGCGAATACGCATCGCGTCAGAAGCGGCGTCCCGGCGAGATACGCGCGGTGTGGGACCATTCCGGGTGCGGACTCCATCCCGGCGACTGGAAGAAGACGATTTGCGTCCTCAGGGACTACGGCATCACCGACGTCTTCGTCAACGTCGCGGGCGCAGGATTCGCGCACTACCAGTCGGACGTGCTGCCGCGCTCAAAGACGTTCAGGGACGAAGGGGACCAGCTGAAGGCCTGCATCGAGGCGGCGAATGGGACGGGGATCCGTGTCCACGCCTGGGTCATCTGCTTCAACGCGACGCGTGCGACCGAGAGTCGGCTGGAAGCGTTCGAGAAGCGCGGATGGAGGCTCAGGACGAAGGACGGAAAGCTCTCGGAATATCTCGATCCGTCGAACGCGGACGTGAGGAAGTATCTTCTCGACGCGATCGACGAGATACAGGAGAAGTACGCCGTGGACGGAATCCACCTCGACTTCGTCAGGTGGTACGAGCGGAGCGTGAAGCCCGCGGACGCCGCGGACACGATTTCGCGGTTCGTCGCGACGGCGAGGCTCCACGTGCGGCGTCCGACGTGGTTCACGGTCGCCGTGCTCGGAAAGTATCCCGCGTGCGTCGCGTCGGTCGGGCAGGACTGGGACGGGTGGGTCGATTCGAAGATCGTCGACTACGTGGTCCCCATGGACTACACGGAGGACATGGAGAAGTACGAGTCGTT
Source organism: Kiritimatiellia bacterium (assembly GCA_017418445.1). Classification (GTDB taxonomy): domain Bacteria; phylum Verrucomicrobiota; class Kiritimatiellia; order RFP12; family UBA1067; genus UBA1067. The sequence goes on along the minus strand of JAFONM010000061.1, from coordinate 12,782 downwards.
CCTCGCTCAGCATGCGCGCAGGAAGGGCAACGCGCAGAGGACGATCGTCGGCATCGGCGTGACGGCGAACGAATCGCGGCTCTCTCCGCGAGAAGTCATCGATCAGATAGTGCTCTCGCGCAGGTACGGCATGGCGGGTGTCGCGCTCTTCGATCTCGACACCTCGCTCGAGAAGAGGTTTCTTCCGATACTTGCGCTCGGGCTCTTCAAGTGAAGGGATTTATGGTATAATAGACGCCGTCGGCTTCAGGACAACATGACAACAAATAAAAGAAAGGAACAGTAAAAATGAAGAAGATCGTTGCACTTTGCTTTGCAGTCGCCCTCGCGGCGTCCGCCAATGCCGGTTGCTGGTGGAGCTGGTGGGTGGGAGACGACAAGGCCGACCAGGCCCTCAGGGGTTGCCAGCTCGGCATCGCCGCCGAGTGCAAGGACATGAGCGGCGCCCAGGTCGCCCTGCTCTGGAACCGTCTCGAGAAGCTCCATGCCGGCGCGCAGGTCGCCATCGGCTACTGCAACGCGAAGAAGATCCAGAACGGATGCCAGGCCGGATTCGTCAACGTAGCCGATTCCGCCTCGCTGCAGATCGGGCTCCTGAACTTCAACAAGACCGGATTCCTTCCGTTCTTCCCGTTCTTCAACTTCGACAAGCACATGTTCGGCGGCGGAGAGAAGTAAGCTCAATTGGAACGTCTCACCATCCAGGTAGGCGGCTACGAGGCGAACTGCTCGATATTGTCCGCGGACGGGCGTGCGTTCGTCGTGGATCCGGGCAGCGAGGGTGACCGCATAGTCGAACTCCTTGCGAAGAAGGGGCTTGAGCCGGCGGCCATCCTCCTCACTCACGCGCACTTCGACCATATCTCCGGAATCCCCGCGCTTCAGAAGGCGTTTCCGGGCATTCCGGTATACGTGCATCCCGGGGACGTCCCGATGTTCGGCCACCCGCTCAACCAGGCGGGCGGCGAGTACGCCCCGATAGGTCGGCCGTCCGGCGTCCGCGACGTCGAGACTCTCGCGGAGCTGCTCCCGGGGGTCGAGGTGATCCACACTCCCGGCCATACTCCCGGGGGCGTGTGCTACCATTTTCCGGGAGATCGGCTGCTCCTCTCCGGCGACACCCTTTTCGCAGGGTCGGTGGGGCGTACGGATTTCCCGGGAGGATCGATGACGCGGATGATGGAGTCTCTTTCGACGCTTGCGAAGCTGCCTGACGACACGCTCGTCATACCTGGCCACGGACCGCATACGACCATCGGGGCGGAGCGCAGGTACAATCCATACATGGCATCTTGCCCTTGACAAACGCCCCGAAATCGCATAAAATATCCCTCATAATTCAAAAACTGAAGGTCAAAACGGCATGTTCGGAAAACTCAAGTCGCTTTTTGCCGCCGATATCGGCATAGATCTCGGCACAGCCAACTCCCTTGTGTACGTGAAGGACCACGGCATCGTCCTCAACGAGCCCTCGGTCGTGGCTATACAGGCGGGTTCGAAGCGCGTGCTCGCCGTGGGCAAGGAGGCGCAGCGCATGCTGGGGCGCACTCCGGGCAACATCGTCGCCATCCGTCCGATGAAGTCCGGCGTGATAGCCGACTTCGACATAACCGAGTCGATGATCGCGTACTTCATCAACAAGGTCTGTCCAAAGCGCCTCTGGTCCGGCATGAAGTGGGCGAAGCCCAGGATGGTCATCGCGGTTCCGAGCGGAATCACCGAGGTCGAGAAGCGCGCGGTCGAGGACGCGGCGGAGCGCGCGGGCGCCGCGAAGGGCAAGGTGTTTCTCATCGAGGAGCCGATGGCCGCGGCGATCGGCGTGGGGCTTCCGGTTTCCGAGCCGGCCGGCTCCATGATCGTCGACATCGGCGGCGGCACCTGCGAGGTCGCGATCATCTCGCTCGCGGGAATAGTGCACAGCTACTCCGCGCGTGCGGCGGGCGGCGACGCGATGGACCAGTGCATCATGAAGTACGTCTCGCGCGTGTACAATCTTCTCATCGGCGAGCGCATGGCCGAGCAGATCAAGATCGAGATCGGAAGCGCGTTCCCGCTCGAGGAGGAAAAGAAATTTGAGATAAAAGGCAGGGACATAGTGGCGGGGTTGCCGAAGACCCTTACGATAACATCTGAAGAAATCAGGGACGCACTGAAGGATCCGGTCGGGCAGATCGTGGACGCGGTAAGGTCCACGCTCGACAAGTGCGAGCCGGAGCTTGCGGCCGACCTGGTCGACCGCGGAGTCGTGCTTTCGGGCGGCAGCGCCCAGCTCAGGGGTCTCGACAGACTCCTGGCGGCACAGACCGGACTTCCGGTGATACTGGCGGACGATCCGCTTTCCGCTGTTGCGGAAGGCACCGGGCAGGTGCTGAACGAGCTGGACGTCCTGGCGCGCAACAAGCGCTATTCGTAAGGCCTTCGGCGAATCCCCGTCCGCGTCTTGAGCCTGCGGAAGGGATTTGCCAAGTTGAAGCCGAAGACAACAGGGACTCTCGCGGTCATCGCGGTTGCGATGGCCGGATCCTTCGCGTTCGCCCTCTTCAGGGCTGCTCCGGTAGAGGCGGCGTATCCTGTGGAGAAGACGGGTTCCCGGATCGCCCGCGCCGTCGCGGCGAGATGGAACGGGCTCTGGCACGGATATTCCGCGTCGGTCGAGAATGTGCGCCTCAGGCGCGAAGTCGCCACCATCTCCCTGGACCACGCCGAGGTGGAGCGTGTCATGGCGGAGAACGTCCGTCTCAGGAAGGCACTGGGATATGCGGAGCGCGCGAAATGGACGCGCATACCGGCCGAGGTCATTTCATTCGGCGGCGGCGCGGCGGCCGCGCGGCGCACCCTCAGGATAGACAAGGGGTCGCTGGCCGGGATCTGCGTGAACGACGCAGTGGTCGTTCCGGGGGAGATGCTGGTGGGAAAGGTGTCGGCGGTGACGCCGCACACTTCGGAGGTGCTGCTCGTCTCCGATCCCTCCTTCAGGGTCTCGTGCCTCGTGAACGGAAAGAGGTCCATGCACGGGACCGTGTCGGGCGGAGGGGACGGATTCCTCCGCATAAGGCGTCTTAAGGCCGGGTCCGCGGCGGCGGACGGCTCAAAGGTCGTGACATCGGGCTTCGGCGGAGTCTTCCCCGCCGGAATCGAGGTGGGCTCTTGCATTCTGGACGGGAACGAGGGAGGCGCCGGATGGCGCGCGCCCGAAGGACTCGAGACGGAATGGAAGGTGCGCGCTGCGGTAGAGGACCCGGCTTCGTTGGAAGACGTGTTCGTGCTGAGACGCATGTGAAGAGGGACTTCGTACAGCTCGCGATAGCGTTCTTCGCGCTCGCCATCGGCGGCGCGGTCGAGGAGTTCGTCCCCAAGTTCTACGGCGTGGGGTTCCCGGTCCTTCTTTCGGCCGCCGCATACATGGCCGTCAGGCGCACGCCTCTGTCGGGCGTCCTCTTCGCCGTCGCCGCGGGTGCCGCCGAAGACGCGATTTCGGGACTTCCGCCGATGACGTCGATCGCGTGGTTCGTCGCCGTCGCGTCGCTCATGCGCGGATTCAAGCTTCCGCTCCCCATCGCGGCCTTCGCGTTCTGCGGATACCAGGTGTGGCTCTGGGCGTGGATGGGCTCGGATCTCGGCGGACGCCTTGCGGGGCGCATCCTGGCCGCGCTGCCTTCGGGTGCGCTCGCGCTTTTCGCGACGGCGGGGGTTCTCTGCCTGATGGACAGGGAGGGGGCGGTCGATGAAAAGTGACACCATGACCGTCCGCGCCGCGACGTTCACCTTTCTCGCCTCCGTCTTCGCGATAGGCTTCGCGACTCTCGCCGCGAGGCTCAAGGTCGAGCAGGTCGACAGGGTCGCCGAGCATCGCGGGCGTCTGGAATCCCAGTCGTCGCGCATCGTGCAGACCGCCGGACTTCGCGGACGCATACTCGCGCGCGACGGAACCGTGCTCGCCGGGAACAGGAGGTCGCTCGTCATAGCCATACGTCCCGAGTCCTTCAGGACGACCCTCAAGGACGTTCCGGCCATTCTCGAGGCCGTCGCCAGGCTCCGTCCGCTCGTCGGACGGGATCCGTCCATCACGGAGCGCTCCGTCGAGAGGCACCTGAAGTACGAAATCGCATGTCCCATGCCGGTGTGGACGGACCTTGCGGACGAGGAGCTTGCACGCTTCGAGGAGCACTACGACGAGTATCCCGAATTCGACTGCGTCTCGGAGGCGGAGAGGGTGTATCCCCTCGGCGCGTTCGCGGCCCACCTGATAGGCAGGGTCGGACGCGAATTCGCGACGGCGGTCAACGGAAACCGCACGGTGAACTACGCGGAGAAGGAACTGGTCGGACGCGAGGGGCTGGAGCGCCAGTACGACCTGTACCTCAGGGGAAAGCCCGGCGAGGAGCACGTGATCGTGGACGCGACGGGAAGGGTGAAGGAGCGCCTGGACGCGGCCGACGGGGTCGCCGCCGTCAACGGTCCTGACCTTCGGCTGACGCTCGACGTCGGCCTGCAGCGCGCGGCCGAGGCGGCGCTCTCCGGATGGTGCGGCGCGTTCGCGGCCATCGATCCGCGCGACGGATCCGTGAGGGCGCTCGCGAGCGCGCCCTCGTACAACCTGAACGACTGCGTTCCGGTGCTGCGCGAGGAGACGTACGCGGCTCTTACGAATGCACCGGGCAACCCTCTTCTCTTCCGCGCCGTGGCGGGACAGTACGCGCCGGGGTCGACATTCAAGCCGATCACCGCGCTCGCCGGGCTCGGCGCCGGATGGAGGCCCGACGAAAAGTACACGTGCGAAGGCGTGTACAGGATGGGACAGGGCTTCCGCCTCAGGTGCACCAGCTGGTCGCACGGCTCCATCGACGTCGTCGAGGCGCTCAAGTTCAGCTGCAACCCGTTCTTCTGCAATCTCGGCATGCAGTCGGGAACTGGCGCGGTGGTGCGCGCGGCGCGCGCTTTCGGACTCGGCAGCCGTACGGGAATCGACTATCCCGTCGATGCCGCCGGCATAGTCCCGGACGGCGAGTGGAAGAAGCGCACGCAGGGTGAATCCTGGTATCCGGGCAACCTCGCGCAGATGTCCGTCGGACAGGGATTCCTCCTCGTGACTCCGCTGCAGATGGCGCGGGTCGCCGCGGCGATCGGCTCGGGACGCCTTGCGATGCCCAGGATCAACTCCGGCGTGCCCCCCGAGACCGTCGCGCTGCCTTTCCCAAAGGCGCATCTCGACTTGGTGCGAAAGGGCATGGAGGAGGTCGTGTACGGTTCCGGCGGAACGGGCAGCCGCGCCGGAACCGGTGTTGCGGCGCACGTGATCGGCAAGACGGGGACGGCCCAGGTCGGAAGCCGCGAGCTCGGCAACAGGAGGCTCGTCGTGTGGTTCATCGCGTACGCGACTCCGGTCGAGACCTCGAAATACAGGGAGCCTCTCGCGCTCGCGATGACGTTCACCCACAGGCGGACTCCGGGCGGAGGCTACGAGACGCTCAGGGGCGAGCACGACGGCGGCGGAACGCTCGTCGCGCCGCTGGTCGCCGAAATCCTCAGGAAGGTGTACGGGGAGGTGCCGAAATGAAGAAGTTCCTCCGCCGTTTCAACTGGATATCGTTCCTCTCGACCGTCGCTCTGGTCGTCATCGGCGCGTTGGTCCTAGCGTCCGCCGGCGACGCGCGCGGATCCGACACCGTTTTCGCGTCGCTGTGGAAGAAGATGGTCGCCACGGCGGGCCTCGGCTTCGTGCTCTACTTCACTTTCGCGATACTGGACTACAGGAAGGTCCTGGACTACCTCGCCTATCCTTCGTACGCCGGTGCGATATTCTTCCTCCTCCTGGTCCTCGCCGTCGGATCGGTGCAGTTCGGCGGCAGGAGGTGGCTCTGGTTCTTCCAGCCCAGCGAGATTTCCAAGCTCTGCGTCATATGCTGCCTGGCACAGCTGTTCGGCCCGGCCGAGGAACGCTTCAGGGGGCAGTTCGGATTCAAGGGGTTTCTTGCCGCGGCGGCGATCATAGCGGTTCCGTCGGTACTGATCCTGCTCGAGCCGGACCTGGGGACGACGCTCACCCTCGTCCCCGCCGTCGGCGCCATGATGCTTGTCGCCGGAGTGTGGCGAAAGGGGCTGGTGGTCATGCTGTCAGCGGGGACCGTCGTCGCGGCGGCGATACTCCTCGCCGTCTCCATCGCGGAGGACGAGGATGCGAACGCCGAGAGCCGCGAGAAGGCGATGAGCTGCGTGAAGGCGATTCTCAAGGACCACCAGGTCAAGCGCGTCAAGACGTTCGTGACGCCCGGGGAGGACGAGCTCGGCGCCGGCTACAACCTGCATCAGGCGATGATGACCATCGGCTCCGGCGGCGTGAACGGACGCGGATACATGAAGGGCGAGGCGGTCCGCCGCAGGCTCCTGCCGCCGATGGGCGTGATGAACGACTTCATATTCTGCGTCTGGGCTGAGGAGATGGGCTACCGGTGGTCGCTCGCGCTCCTGGGGCTCTTCGCGGCGCTGTGCGGATCCGTCGCCTGGACCGCGGTCGTCGCCGGAGATGGCAGGGGCGTCATGATGGCCGCCGGAATGGCCACGCTCCTCTTCGCCCACGTCTTCATAAACATAGGCATGTCCCTCGGGCTCGTCCCCATCACCGGACTGCCTCTGCCGTTCCTTTCGCTCGGCCGCACGTTTCTCGTGACGATAATGTGCGGACTCGGCATCGTACAGTCAATATCAATTCACAGAGAGGAGAAAACTGAATGAACCTGTTCGGATGGCTAAAGCGCTCGAAGACGCAGCGCGAAATAATAGTGAACGTGGAGCGGCTCGAAACGCGGGTCGCCGTGATGGAGAACGGGAGGCTCGAGGAATTCATGGTCGAGCACCCCGAGGCGGAACGCCTCGTCGGAAGCGTCTTCAAGGGCCGCGTCCAGAACCTGGAGAACGACCTCCAGGCGGCGTTCGTCGACATCGGACTCAAGAAGAACGCGTTCCTGCACTACTGGGACATGACGCCGGACGCGGACGCTCTTCTCGACGACGACGTCGACGAGCAGCGCCCGAAGGGCCGCAAGTCCAACCGTCTCTCCGACTCCGAGATCGCGAAGCACTTTCCGCCCGGGAGCGAGATCATCGTCCAGGTCACGAAGGGCCCGATCTCCACGAAGGGTCCGCGCGTCGTCGCGAACCTCTCGATACCGGGGCGCTACCTGGTGATGATGCCGGGAGCGAAGGACTCGCACGGCAACACGCTGAGGGGCGTCTCCAAGAAGATCGGCGACGCGAAGGAGCGGCAGAGGCTCAAGAAGATACTCGACAGGCTGCCGCTCCCCGAAAACGTCGGACTCGTCGTCCGCACCGTCGGCGCGGGAGCCAGCGCGCGCGCGTTCGCCCGCGACCTCAGGAACCTGGTCACGATCTGGAACGAGATGCAGGCCAACACGAAGAACCTCAGGACTCCCTGCTGCATCTTCCAGGAGCCGGACCTCCTGGAGCGCGTGGTCCGCGACTGGCTGACCGAGGACGTCGACTCCATCGTCATCGACGACGAGGAGAGCTACGAGAGGATGCGCGACATAACCGGCAAGATCTCGCGCCGCGCCAAGGGCAGGATCCGTCGCTACGACGGCGACGCCAACATCTTCGAGCACTACGGACTCGAGCGCCAGCTCGCCGACGCCTTCGCGCGGCAGGTTCCGCTCAAGTCCGGCGGCTATCTCGTCATCGACGAGACGGAGGCGCTCATCGCGGTCGACGTCAACACCGGCCACTACAAGGGCAACGGATCGCAGGAGGACGCCATCCTCGAGGTGAACCTCGAGGCCGTCGAAGAGGTGGCGCGGCAGCTGAGGCTCCGCAACATCGGCGGACTCGTCGTCCTCGACCTCATCGACATGAAGTCCAGGAAGCACCAGCGCGAGGTCTACAGGGCGCTCAAGGAGGCCCTGAAGCGCGACCGCGCGCGGACGAACGTCCTGGAGATAAGCGAACTCGGACTCCTCGAGATGTCCCGCCAGAGGCAGGACCGCTCGATCCTCTCGAAGCTCACTTCGACATGCCCCTACTGCCAGGGGCACGGCATCGTCAAGAGTCCGCTCGCGATCTCCATCGAGATACAGCGCCACCTGACGTCGCTTCTCAGGAAGGCGCAGTCCGACAAGCGGCCGTTCGAGCCCAAGATCGTGATCGCCCCGCAGGTGATGCAGCGGCTCCGCACCGAGGACTCCGACATCCTCGCGAAGCTCCAGAAGGACTTCGAAACGCGCCTCACGTTCGTTTCGGAGCTCCATCGCCATCCGGAGTCCTTCTCCATACTGGACGCGGCGACGGGCCAGGTGCTTTACAGCCAGACATGACGGGAGGACCGACATGAAAAGAATACTGATGTTCCTGGTGGTGAACATAGCGGCGGTGACGATGCTCACGCTGGCCGCGGCGGTCGTCTGCTCCCTGTGCGGGGTCGACGTCGCGCAGCTCGCCGAAAGCGGCGAGAACTTCGCGCCGCTCCTCCTGTTCTCGTTCGTCTTCGGCATGGCCGGCTCGCTCATTTCGCTGTGCCTCTCCAAGACGATTGTCAAGAAGACGATGAAGTGCAGGGTGATAGACGGAACGGAGGGCGACGCGGAGCGCTGGCTCGTCCAGACCGTCCGCAGCCTCGCCGAGCGCGCCGGAGTCGGCATGCCCGAGGTCGCGATCTATCCCGGCGAGGCCAACGCCTTCGCAACGGGCGCGCGCAGGAACCATGCGCTCGTCGCCGTCTCGACGCGCATAATGGAGCAGATGTCGAGGGAGGAGCTTCGCGCCGTCCTGGGACACGAGATGACGCATGTCGCGAACGGCGACATGGTGACCATGGGGCTCGCCCAGGGAGTCGTCAACACGTTCGTCATCTTCTTCTCGCACGTCCTGGCGTCAGTGGTGCAGGGAGCCCTGAGCGGAGGAAAGAACAACCGTCGCGGCCGCGGGGGGTACGGCCTCTACCACATCCTCGTCCAGGTGTTCCAGATGGCCGCCGGCGTGCTCGCCGCGGTGGTGCTCATGTGGTACAGCCGCAAGCGCGAGTACGCCGCCGACGCCGGATCCGCGCACCTCCTGGGCTCTCCCGCGCCGATGATAGCGGCGTTGAGGCGTCTCGGAAACCTCCAGCCGGGAATCCTGCCCGAATCCATCAAGGCGTTCGGCATCAGCGGCGGCATGAAGTCCCTCTTCGCCTCGCATCCGTCGATGGAGGACCGCATAAACGCGCTCATGAACCTTCCGCCGGACTATGCCGTTTAAGTCGGTGAGAAGACGCAAGGAGAAGGAAAGCATGAAGAAAATCGTTTGCACGGCAGCGGTATGCGCGGCGTTCGCCGCATTCGCCGCGGAGGATCCGGCCCGCGATGCCGCCATCGAGAAGGGAGCGAAGTTCCTCCTTTCGAAGCAGGCCGCGGACGGACACTGGAGCGACGCGCAGATGCCTGCCCTTACGGCGCTGCCCGTGTGGGCTCTCCTCGGGACGCCCGCCTCCGCCGGCAAGGACGACGCGGTCGCGCGCGGCGTGAAGTTCGTCCTCGGTACGCAGCGCGACGACGGCGGATTCTACGTTCCGCGGCCGGGACGCGGCGGCTCCGGACTCGGCAACTACAACACCTCGGTGTGCCTCTCGTCCCTCTTCGAGTCCAAGCTCGCTCCCGTCCCCGCGCTCCTCAAGGCGAGGACGTACATCGCATCGTCACAGCTCACCGGCGACGACACGATGGCCGGCGGATTCGGATACGACAAGGTGTCCCGCCGCCGCTATGCGGACCTCTCCAACACGTCCTACTCGCTCGACGCGATGAGGCGCACGGAGTCCCTCGAGGAACTCCGCACCGACGGACGGCGCGCTGACGTCAACTGGGACCAGGCCCTGGCGTTCGTCGAGAACCTCATGAAGAAGGAGGGGCCCGACGCCGGCGGAGCCGCCTACAACGAGCGCACCCCCCAGGGCGGAACCGAGACGAACAGGTCCGGTCGCGTGCAGCTGAGGGCGTACGGGTCGATGACCTACGCGGCCGTGCTCTCCATGTGCCACGCGAAGCTCGACAAGTCCGATCCGCGCGTGAGGCAGAGCCTCGAGTACTGCGAGAAGAACTGGACGGTCGACGAGAATCCCGGAATGGGCGACCAGGGCCTCTACTACTTCTACGACATCATGGCCCGCGCGCTTTCGGCGGCGGGAGTGGACGAGGTCGGCGGACACGCGTGGAAGAAGGAGCTCGCGGCAAAGCTCGTTTCGCTCCAGAAGCCGGACGGAAGCTGGTACAACACCAACAACCGCTTCTGGGAGGCGGACCCCGTCCTCTGCACTTCGTTCGCGATGCTCGTCCTCGAGCTATGCCGGTGATCGAACTCTTCGATACCCACGCCCACTTCGAGGGAACGCGCGAGGAGACCGAAGCCGCGGTCGAGCGCGCCCGCGCGGCGGGCGTCACGCGCATAATGGCGATCGGCGGGAGCGAAAGCCTGAACGCCGGCACTGGTGGATTCCGCTATCGCGCAGTCGGATTCGACCGCGACCAGATCGGCAAGGTCGAACCGTCGGCGTCGTCGCTCGCGAAGAACGCCGTGTTCGCTCCGGTTCCGACGGCAATCGGCGAAATCGGACTCGACTATCACTATTCTCCCGAGACGCGCGACGGGCAGCTGAAATTGTTCTCCGCGCAGCTTGAGCTCGCGCGTGAGATGAACCTTCCGGTCGTCATCCACACGCGCGACGCGGACGACGACACTCTCGGTGCGCTGCGCGAGATTCCGTCCCGCGGAATCATCCACTGCTTCACCGGCTCGCCATCGTTCTGCCGCGCTCTCATGGACCTCGGGTTCTACATCTCGATCTCCGGAATCGTCACGTTCCGCGCGGCGGGCAACGTGAGGGAGTCGGCACTCGTCGTTCCGGACGACAGGATTCTCATTGAGACGGACTCTCCGTTCCTTGCGCCGGTCCCGATGCGCGGAAACCCGGACGAGCCCGCCTTCCTCGTCCACACCGCCCGCTTCCTTGCCGACCTCCGCAAGACGTCCTTCGAGGACTTCGCCCGCCTTACCGTCGCGAACTCCATCGCTCTCCTCGGCGACTGCCGTTCCTCCCCACCCCCTCCTTTAGTGGGGGTAGGCGAAAGCATGCCCCAGGTGGTATAATTGCACTGACCGATAACCACACATCACGAGGTCAGTGAATGAAAACAATCCAATCGACCATGAGATCGTTAACCTCAATTCTGCTTGTCGCGTTCGCCGCAACGTCCGCGATGGCGATGGAGACAATCGACGTCACGGACGGCTGGCTCTGGATGCCTGTCGCCACGAAGGGTGTCACGGACAAGTCCAAGGTCATAGGGCTCAAGGAGGAGCCGGACCTGCTTGAGCTGGACGCCGACAAGGAAGAAATATGGCTGAAGAAGGGGAAGCTCGCCGGGAAGCCCGGCCGCGAGAGGGGCGAGCCAGGCGGCAATAACGAGCAGGCTGCGTACGCGTGCTGGTTCAAGCGCACGCTTGACGTGCCGAAAAGCTGGGCGGGACGCTCCGTCCGCTACGAGCAGCAGCTCAACTGGTGCGACGCGGTCGTGTTCGTGAACGGAAAGAAGGCGGGCGTCGCGCTTCATCCTGACGGCGCCGTCGAGCTTGCCCCTTTCCTCAAGTTTGGCAAGCCGAACGAGCTGCGCATATTCATCACGAACCGCGGCTATGGAACTGGCGAGCCGGGCATCGTATACGCGGGACGTGACGACTATTGCAAGAACAAAGACCTCTTCTACTCGCCGGCGAAGATCAACGTCCGCTCCCCTGCGTTCGTCGAAGACGTGTGGGGCATCCCGTCGTGGAGGAACAAGAACGTGACGTGGCGCTGCGTGGTGCCGTCGCTCGACGATTGCGAGGTCGAGCTCGTGGCGAGCGTGTGGGAGGACAAGGGGCGCGACCCCAAGAGCAAGAAGCTCGCAAGCGAACTCAACGGCGACAAGCCGGTAAAGGTCTGGCGCAAGTCGTTCGACCTGAAGGCCGGCACGAACACCGTCGAGTTCGCCTGCGACTGGGCGGACGCGGTGCCGTGGGAGCTCGACGACCCGCATCTCTACAACGTCCGCGTGACTCCGGTCCTTAAGGGCGGCAAGGAAGGGGATTCGACGGAGCGCTTCGTCTTCGGCTTCCGCGAGCAGTGGCTCGAAGGGCGGACCGTCATGGCGAACGGACATCCGCAGCGCTGGCGCGGGTTCTGGAGGCAGGGCATGCCGAAGGACGTGGCTGACGTGAAGAAGAGCGGCTTCAACATGGTCTACGCGACGCACCAGCACGAGTCGCGCCACGAAGAGGACGCCAATTTCCAGGAATCCCTCGCCCGCGCCGGCATCCAGATGTTCACCGGCACTCCTACAATTTCGCAGCGCAAGGGCAAGATACTTTCCGACCCGTTCGTGCGCGCGCAGTTCGAGCGGTGCGTCGAGCACTGGGCCCGTTCGCACCGCAACCTCCCGACGATCGCCGGAGCGAGCGTCGGCGTGAACATGATGTGCGCGGCCTGGTGGATGATGGGCGCCTGCGACATGGGCCGGCACCGCGATCTCGAAAAGAACGAGATTGCGCGCTGCATGAACATTGCGCGCCCGTTCGTGAACCCTGGCACGCTCTTCTTCTCGCACGGCGACGGCAACCTGGGCGACGTCGGCAACTGCAACTTCTACTTCAACTACGTTCCGCTGCAGGAGCGCGAGGAATGGTATTCGCACTGGGCGCAGCACGGCGAGATTCCGTGCTACCCGGCCGAGTTCGGCGCGCCGTACTACGCCGTCTGGTTC
>JAFONM010000010.1 GCA_017418445.1 Kiritimatiellia bacterium | reverse complement strand
GGTGCATCTCGGCATCGAGAACATCGACCACGTAGGCGCGATCGGCGTCGCGGGATTCGGCTGGCAGACGAAGATCGTCGGCGCGGACGGCGTCACGCCCGTGAAGCCGGGCGAAGTGGGCGAGCTCGCGCTCAAGGGCCCGGGCGTGATGAAGGAGTACTACCACAACCCCGAGGCGACGGCCGAGATCATGAAGGAGCCGGGCTGGCTGCTCACCGGAGACATGGCCGAGGAGCGCGACGGGTTCATCTACCTCGTCGACCGCGCGAAGGACGTCATCATCTCGGGAGGCGAGAACCTCTACCCCGTGCAGATCGAGGACTTCGTCCGCTCGAACCCGAAGGTGAAGGACGTCGCGGTCATCGGACTCCCCGACGACCGCCTCGGCGAGATCGCAGCGGCGATCGTCTCGGTCAAGGAGGGGATGGAGCTCTCCGAGAAGGAGTTCAACGACTTCTGCCTCGGGCTGCCGCGCTACAAGCGTCCGAGGAAGGTCATCTTCGCGGACGTCCCGCGCAATCCTACCGGCAAGATCGAGAAGCCCAGGCTCCGCAAGATGTACGGCGCGGACGCGCTCGTCGCCAAGCAGAACGGCCTTTCCTGAAAATCTCGTTTCCGTTAACATTCCCTTAACATCCGCATGCTACAATGTGCGGTGTTGACCGGGGGAATGGTTTCCCCGGCGAAAAGGAAAGGAAACGGAAATGAGCGAAAAGAAAACGATAATCGCGGCCTCGCTCGGTACGGCGCTAGTGCTGTCCGTAGTGGCCGTGTGCGGCAGCGCCGCAGACAGGAACAGGCCCGCGGGGGCGACGACCGCGAAGACGTCCGAGAGCGTCTCGGTCACGAACGACAACGGCAGCGTCACGAGGTCGTTCACCGAATCGAACGTCACGACGAACGGCAACATGGTCACCGAGCGGCGTCGCGAGACGAGGACGACCACCGACACGAAGGGGAACGTCCTGGAGACCGCTACGAGCGAATACGCGCAGAGCTATCCCGTCGGCGACGTCGGCTTCGTCGAGGAGGCTCCCTGCGAGGAGAGCGACGGAGTATGCGGGGATGAGGCTCCCGCCGTCGCGACAGACTCCTTCATGGGCCTCAAGTTCGGCGATGTCTTCGAGGGGACGAATTTCGTCCGAGACGCTTCGGAGCCCACTCTCCTCCGGGCGAAGTTCGACCCCAGGAAGACTCTTGGCGGATTCGACGACTACTACGTGTACGTGACGCCGACTACGCACAGGGTCGCGAAGGTGTTCGCATGCGCCAAGGAGGCCGTGGACCCCGGCAACGGATGGCGCCGCCACTACCTCCTGGAGGCGCTCGAGAAGAGGTATTCCACGTGGGCCAGGCTCTGCAGCTGGACGCTCCCGCGCTACGACTTCGACCTCGGCGGAGGACGGCACGTCGTCGTGACGCTCGCCGGCGCGTCGCCGGACTACGAGACCGTCATCGGCGCGTGGGACTACGAGCAGCTGACCGTCGCCGCGGACGAGACCGAGGCGATAAGGGCCGAGGCCCGCAAGAACGCCACCGAGCGCCGCCGCAGGCGCGTCGAGGAGGCCGCGGAGGCATTCTGATGTTCATGTAGACAGCTCCAAAAGAAAGGAGGTGCGACTAGAATGGGACGCCCCGGCCATGGCCGGGGCGTTTTGCGTTCCTCGGGCGGCCTGCCGGCGGCAGGCCGCCATCGTCATTCCGAACCGCCAGGGGGATTTTTTGGTATAATGTCACCGTAGTCTTTTACAAAGGAGGAAAATGAGAAAACTTACGACGACAGTTGCTGTGGCTGCGGCGGTTTCGTCCGCATTCGCGAAGATCGAGATGGGGACGCCTTTTTCGGACGGCGCGGTGCTGCAGCGCGGCATGGAGGTTCCGGTGTGGGGCAGGGCGGAGCCCGGCTCGAAGGTGACGGTCGAGTTCGCGGACGCGAAGGTCTCGACAACCGCGTGCGCGGAGGGCTGCTGGAAGGTGAAGCTCCCCGTCATGGAGGCTTCCGCCGAAAGCCGCACGATGACCGTGACCGAGGCGAGGGACGGATTCCTCTGGTTCGACGACGTGACGGACGAGGCAGAGGTCAGGGACGTTCTCGTAGGAGAAGTCTGGTTCGCCTCCGGCCAGAGCAACATGGAGTGTCCGATATGGGGCGGGAGTCCCCGCTACCGCGACGGAGCGGGAGCGCTTGTCACCTCGATGGACCATCTCCCGAACATTCGCTTCGCGAAGAACGACAGGAAATGGTCCGTCGAGCCGCGCAGGGCGGCCTCCCAGGGCTGGAAAAAGTTCGAGCCGGCCTCGTTCACGGGCTACACTCTCTCCGCGGTCGCCTACTACTACGCGCGCGAACTCTATCTCGCGCTGGGCGGAGTGCCGGTCGGAATCGTCGATGCGAGCTGGGGCGGAACGAACATCGACGCGTGGACCCCGCGCTGCGGATACGAGGACTGCGATCCGTCCATCAAGGCGACGGCCGAGTGGAAGGTTACGGACAAGTGGGACGATTCCATGAAGAAGGGTCCCGTGAGCGGACCCCAGCAGCAGCCGACGGTCCTCTTCAACGCGATGGTCTCGAGCTGGGCTCCCATGGCGATGCGCGGCTTCATCTGGTACCAGGGCTGCCACAACAGCGGCGAGCCGGAGAGCTACGCCGCGAAGATGCACGCGCTGCTGAACGGATGGTCCAAATCCTTCGAGAATCCGGACCTCAAGCTCTATTTCGTGCAGCTGGCGCCGTGGAACCAGAATTGGGTCGGACTTGTCGCGGCGCAGAACAAGTTCGCCGCGGAGGAGCCCCGCGCGGCGATCGCCGTGACCGCCGACGTCGGCAACTTCGACGACATACATCCGAACAACAAGGAAATCGTCGCGAAGCGCCTCGCCATCCACGCTCTCAAGCGCGACTACGGATTCGACATCGCGGAGGACGATTCGCCGACCTTCGCGTCCGTGGAGTTCAAGGACGGCGCCGCGGTGATGAAGTTCGACCACGCGACGGGCTGGTACGTCTACGCGCCGGACAGGTCCGTCGAACCAGCCTTCGAGGTAGCCGGAGAGGACGGCGAATGGAAGCCCGCGAAGCTGCAGAACGTCGACGAAAACGGCATCGTAAAGGGCTCCGAGCTTGTCGTCAGGTCCGACGCCGTTCCCGCGCCCGTAAAGGTCCGTTATCTCGTGAAACCGCGCACAATGGGCACCGTATACAGCCAGGCGGCCCTCCCCCTGGGGGTTTTCGAGACCGGGAAATAGTCCACGGACACCCCCTTGCGCGCAGCGGAGAAATAATGTATAATATCCGCTCACTTTCGCAAAGGAAGACATAAAAATGAAGAAAGACATACATCCGACTTACGGCGATGCGACGATCACGTGCGCCTGCGGCAACGTCATCAAGACCCGCTCCACCAAGAAGGAGATGACGGTCAACACCTGCTCGGCCTGCCACCCGTACTTCACCGGCGCCAAGACAATGGTCGACACCGAGGGCCGCGTCGACTCGTTCAAGAAGCGCTACGCGAAGTTCTCCAAGAAGACGGCTTGATCGACCCTTCCCAGATTGAGAAACTGCTGGGTCGCCTTCCCTCCGTCGAAGCGGAGATGGGCGACCCATCCGTTTTTTCGGACAAGGCGCGCTCCAGGAAGCTCCTTGCGGAGTACGCGTTTCTCAAGAAGCTTGACTACGAGTGGGTGGCCTACCAGCTCGGCGAGGCCTCCGAGAAGGACCTCGCCGCGGCGCTTCTGAAGCCCGATCCGCTCGCCGCCCGCAACGCCGTCATGGAAATCCGCGCCGGTACGGGCGGCGAGGAGGCCGCGCTCTTCGCAGGGGACCTCTTCAGGATGTATTCGAGGTACGCCGAGACCGCGGGCTGGCGCATCTCCGTCATGAACGAGAACAAGACCTCGCTCGACGGCTACAAGGAAATCGTCTTTACCGTAGTCGGCGACGGCGCCTACGGAAGGCTCAGGTTCGAGTCCGGCGGACACCGCGTGCAGCGCGTGCCCGAGACAGAGGCGCAGGGCCGCATCCACACGAGCGCCGCGACAGTCGTCGTATTCCCCGAGGCGGACGAGGAGGACGAGCTCGAGATTCCGGACTGCGACATCAGGATAGACCTCTTCTGCGCCGGCGGCGCGGGCGGACAGCACGTGAACAAGACGGAGTCCGCCGTGAGGATGACCCACATTCCGACCGGACTCGTCGCCGTCTGCCAGGACGAGCGCAGCCAGATACGCAACCGCGAGAAGTGCCTCGCGACGCTCAAGGCGAGGATCCTCGACAAGAGGCGCCGGGACGAGGAGGCGAAGCTCGGGGCGGACAGGATGTCGCTCCGCGGAAGCGGCGACAGGTCCGAGCGCATCCGCACATACAATTTCCCCCAGAACCGCATGACGGACCACCGCATCGACCTGACGCTCTATTCGCTCGACCGCATCATCGACGGCGAGATGGGCCCCTTGCTCGACGCGCTCGCCGAGCACGACATGGACGAGCGGCTCGAGAGGGAGCTCGGATCCCCAGGCGCCGACCGGGAAAAGCCATGATCATCGACTTCCATGCCCACGCGTTCCCGGACGCCGTCGCGCCGCGCGCGATGGCGGGACTCATCCGCGCGACGCGCGGAACCCTCACCTCGATCGGCGACGGAACCTTCACGAACTTCCTCGACCAGATGGAGCACGATGGCGTCGACAGGGCGTGCGTCCTCCAGATAGCGACAAAGCCGACGCAGTTCGACGTGCTCCTGAGGACCGCCAGGGCGATCCGCTCCGGCGAGATGGGCGAACGCGCCCGCAGGATGCTCGTTCCGTTCATGTCCGTCCATCCGGAGGACCCGCACCTCATGGAGCACCTCGACGAGGTCGCCGAGGCCGGAATCCGCGGAATCAAGCTCCATCCCTACTACCAGAATTTCCGCCTCGACGATCCGAAGGTGTGGCCGATGTTCCGCAGGATAGCGGAACTCGGACTCGTCGTCGAATGCCACGCCGGATACGACGTCGGCTATCCGGACCGCTTCGACGCGTGCGGTCCGAAGGAGATCGCGGCGCTCCTCCGCAACGTGAAGGGTCTCGCCTTCGTCGCCGCGCACCTCGGGGGCTGCGCGGGCTACGCCCCGCATGCGACGGACGAGCTTCTCGACCTCGGAGCGTACGTCGACACCTCCGCCCTCTTCTGCAACTGGTACCGCGACGAGGAGATGCGGCTCGTCCACTCGTGGCCGACGGAAAGGATCCTCTTCGCCACGGACTTCCCGTGGACTGTGTACGCCGAGGCGATACGGTGGGTGAAGGAGTTCAGGGACGAGCGCGACTGGGAGGCCGTCTTCTCCGGTAACGCGCGCAGGCTTCTCGGAATCTAGGCTGGAGGAACCAATGAAACGCCATCTGATAGGAGTCGGCGGAGTCGGAATGAGCGCGCTTGCCACGGCGCTCGTCAGGCTCGGCGACGAGGTGACCGGCGCGGACCGCAATCTCGCGACCGCGAACATCCGCTTTCTCGAGTCGATCGGCGTGAAGTGCTTCCCGGACGACGGAAGCGGAATCGATTCCGCGACGGACGAGGTGATCGTCTCCACCGCGATCGAACAGACCAATCCCGGACTCGCGAAGGCCGCCGAACTCGGCATTCCCGTGACGCACCGCGCGAAGGCCCTCGCGCGGACTCTCTCGGGATACAAACTCGTCGCGGTCGTAGGCACCTGCGGGAAGTCCACCGTGACCGCGATGCTCGGACACATTCTCGCGGAGTGCGGGATGGATCCGATGTGCGTCAACGGCGCGAACGTCCCGGGCTGGGAGGGAGCGGTCCGCTTCGGCAGGGGCGTGTTCGCCGTCGCCGAGGTGGACGAGAGCGACAGGTCGCTCGTCGCGTTCTCGCCCTACGCCGCCATCGTCACGAACGCGAGCGCGGACCACTACTCAAAGGAGGAGATGGACGAGGTCTTCGACGCGTTCACCAGGGACTTGAAGGGGCCGATTGTCGACGGGAGAGAGACCGCCTGCGGCGGGAGCGCGGAAGCGGCCGGTGAAGAATGGGTGAAGGCAGTGGCGGCGACGATTCCGCTGCCCGGCAGGCACAATGTCTCGAATGCGGAACTGGCGATAAGGATGGCGCTGGCGCTTGGAGCCGGCAAGGACAGGATCGCCGCCGCCATCAAGTCCTTCCGCGGCGTCGAGCGCCGCCTCCAGCGCATTGACTCCCGCACCCCGAGCTCCGCACCCGTTTTCGACGACTATGCGCACAATCCGGAGAAGCTGCACGCGATGTGGACGACGCTCGCGGAGAAGTACGATTCGCTTTGCGTCGTGTGGCGTCCCCACGGATACGCTCCGCTCAGGAAGATGATGGATGCGCTCGCCGAGATGTTCAACGCGACGATCCGCCCCGCGGACAAGCTTCTGCTCCTTCCCGTGTACGACGCGGGCGGGACGACCGACCGCAGCGTCAATTCGGACGCTCTCGCGGCGAAGCTTCGTTCCGGCGCGTGCGAACTCGTCGCGGATCTCGACGCCGCCTATTCGTGGATTGCCGCCCGCCGCGGCTCCTACTCGGCCTACGCCACATGCGGCGCCCGCGATCCGGATCTTTCGCTTCTCGCCCGCCGCATCGCAGGTTGAAGATTCCCCGCAAGGCGATTGGCGTGCGTCCAGAGGTCTTGCAGTGGGTTGATGCGCCGGAGGGTGTGCTTGACTTCTTGGCCCGCAGGAGGCGGGATTATGGTATAATTTCCGCCAGATGAAACTGCCGATGAAGAAAGAACCGAACGAGAAGAAGATAGCGGGACTCGTCAGGGAGCTCCTGAAGGAGCTCGGGGAGGACCCGGAGCGCGAGGGGCTCGCGAAGACGCCCGTGCGCGTCGCGAAGTCGCTCAAGTTCCTCACGCGCGGATACCGCCAGAACCTGAAGGCGGTCGTCAACGGCGCTACGTTCGCGAGCGGGACGAACCACATGGTGATCCTGAAGGACATCGAGCTCTACTCGCTCTGCGAGCACCACATGCTGCCGTTCTTCGGAAAGTGCGCGATCGGCTACATCTCGAAGGGGAGGGTGCTCGGAGTCTCCAAGCTCGCGAGGATCGTCGACATGTTCGCGCGCAGGCTCCAGATACAGGAGCGTCTCACCGAGGAGATCGCGAACGCCGTCATGAAGGAGGTCGACGCGGAGGGCGTCGGCGTCGTCATCAAGGCGAAGCACCTCTGCATGATGATGCGCGGAGTCGAGAAGCAGAACAGCGAGATGACGACTTCTGCGGTGCTCGGGACCTTCCGCGGCGACGAGAAGGTCCGCGGGGAGTTCCTCTCCCTTATCCGCTGACCTATTCCAGCGGTGACGCAGGGTTGCCCTGCACGGTCTTTCCGGCGGGGACGTTGAGGAACACGGCGGAACCTGCGCCGACGGTCGCGTTCTCGCCGATCATCCTGCGCGGAACGACGACGGAGCCGGGGAATATCCTCGCGCCGTCGCCGAGAATCACTCCCCCGCCCAGCGAGCACTGCGCGTAGACGTGCGAGAAGTCGCCCAGGACGGAGTCGTGTCCGACGGACGAGTTGTGGAACACTGCCGCATGCCGTCCGACCGATATGTCGGCGGTGAGCGTGACGCCCGGCGCGATGAAGGATCCTTCGCCCACCGTCACGTTGGGTCCGACGGTCGCGAGGCGATGGACTACCGAGATGAACCCGCCGCCGCGCGATTCCATCGACGCGACGCACTTCCTTCGCGCGGCCGTGTCGCCGAGGGCGGTGATGAAGACGTCGTCCGGCTGCGGGACGTATGTCTCGGGATCGCCGACGACGGGCGGGTATCCCGAGAAGGACGAAAGGGCGTCCGCGCGCGCGTCGAGGAATCCCTTGACGTCGAAGTCCGTTCCGAATCCGACCGCCTCGCGCGCGGCCGCGAACATCTCGCGTCCGTATCCGCCGGCACCGATTATGACGAGGTGTTTCACGAAAATACCTTCTCCATCAGCGCGCCGGCGGTTTCGGATTCCGATATCTCCTTCACGGAGAGCGTCCTGCCGAAGCGCTGCGCCGCCATGACCTTGACCGCGAAGCAGGAGAGCGACCCCCAGAGCGGGGTGTCGCGGAAATCCTCGTTCGTCGCCACGGACGGCACTTCAAGCACGTCCGCGAGCGCCGCGAGGAATTCTTCCTGTCTCGAATCGTCCATGTGCCGACATTTTACCAAATTACTTCGCCATAGGCAATGCGGGGGAGATTTGGTATAATCTAGGCATGGGCATTCTTGAATATCTGGGATTCGGAAGGAAGAAGGACGAACCTGGCACCAGGGTGGAGCGCGAGGCGTCCTCCATATACGAGCGGCTCGGCAGGGTCGCGGAACGCTACGGCTATCCGGTCCGACGCACTTCCATCTCCCCCGGCGCGACGCCTTGCGCCATATTCCTCGGCAACCACTCCTCCGGCAAGTCGACGATGATAAACCACCTCCTGGGCGGAGATCGCGTCCAGGATACGGGAGTCGCGCCGACGGACGACGGATTCACGGTCGTCATGTTCGGCGAGAGCGAGATGGACCTCGTCGGCGAAAGCGCGCTCGCGCGGCTTCCGGAGGAATTCGCGGGGCTCTCCGGGTTCGGTCCGACGCTCGTCCACAGGATCCGCGTCAAGGTAAGGAACCGCGAACTGCTCCGCAGGACGATGCTCGTCGATTCCCCCGGGATGATAGACGAGGCCGGCGCCTCCGCGGAGCGCGACTACGACTTCTTCGGCGCGGTGAGGTTCCTCGCGAACCTTTCGGATCTGGTCCTCCTCATGTTCGATCCGGACAAGCCCGGGACGACGGGGGAGTCCGTCGCGGCTCTCGGCGGACCCCTCGCGGGAATGTCGTACAAGCTTCGCATCCTGATGAACAAGTGCGACCTCTTCGAGAGCATGTACGACTACGCGCGGGCGTACGGAGCGCTGTGCTGGAACCTCGCGCACGCACTGCCGGTGAAGGACCTCCCGAAGGTCTACGCATGCTACGTCCCCGTATCCGACAGGACTCCGAAGCTCGACCTCTCGGACTTCGACCGTCTTCGCAGCGAGCTGGAAGGGCAGCTCGCCGATGCGGACTCATCGCATCGCGACAACGTCGTCGCCGCGACACATCGCGACGTCTCGCGCCTTGCGATGCATGTAAGGATGGCCTCGAGGTTCCGCCGCGAGATGAACCGCACCGTATCGCGCGCCGCGCTCGCATCCGTCGCCGTCGCTGCGCTTGCCGTCGCCTTCCCGCTGGTCTACTTCAGCGCCTGCTTCTCCAAGGGCGGATTCTATGCGATTCTCGCGGGAGGCGTGACGGTCCTGGCGGGCGTCCTCGCGCTGTGGATCGCCGCGCTCGTCTCGTCACGCTTCGTCAGGATGCGCGCGAAGGGGCTCATGGACTCGCTGGACGGACTCTTCGACGACGAGTATCGCGAGGACCTTTCCGGCAGGCCGGACGGATCCATGCGGCAGGACTGGGACGAGGTGCGCGGTCCGCTGCGCGAATCGCTGAAGCTCCGCTGGTGGAAGATGCCGTCGTCCGGCAGGCGTGCAGTCGGGCGGATGGAGGAGGCGCTCGCCGGACTCGCCGCCGCGGCGAAGACTCCGGAACCCGCGAAGGAGACGAGGTGAAGGGCATTGCCGCAACGGTTTCGGCGATCCTTGCGTCCGCGGCGTTTCGCGCGGCCGCCGCGGTGCCGGCGATGGACGTCGAGGACAACGGACGCTACGTCGTCATCGAGCGCGGCAGGACGACCGCCGTGTTCAACAAGGCGGTCGGGGCGCTCGAGAGGCTGTACCTGGACGGATCCCAGGTCTTCGGCGATCCGTATTATCGGCCGGGCCTCGGCGGCAGCATCGTCGGCGGAATCAGGCTCGCGTGTCTCGCGCCGTCCACCAACGACGTTATCAGATACGATGTCGTGTGCGGGCGGTTCGGGGATTTCAAGTACGGGACCAACACGGTCAAGACTGCGGTCCGGCTGACGGGACCTGACGGATTCGACTATGTCTGCCTCGCGGACTACCGGTTCGAGGACGACGGATCCGTGACGTTCTCGGGAATCGCCTCTCCGCTTTCGTTCGGGACGAAGATGCTCGACATGCCGATAATCGGACTCGAGATGCGGCTCAAGCCCGGATACGAAATCAGGACGGAGGGCGAGGGATGGGTGCAGTTCACGGACAAGATCGGGCGCGGGGTCCGCATCCATGCCGGGGGAATCCGCAGGATCGGCGACGCCATGTTCATTCCCGTCGCGCATCTGAGCGGATTTACCGTCCGGCTGGAGGCTCCCAAGCGGTGACCTACCGTCTCGTCGAGATATTCGAGTCGATGCAGGGCGAGGGGCGGAACACCGGCCGTCCGTGCATCTTCGTGCGCTTCGCCGGATGCAATCTCGCGTGCCCCTGGTGCGACACCGACGTCACGGAGCGCTTCAGGCTTTCTCTCGAGGAGTTGATGGGCGAAGTTCGCGGCTTCAGGCCGAAGAGCGTTGTCCTGACCGGGGGCGAGCCGACGCTCGTCGAGGGGATGCCGGAGCTCGTCGCCGCGTTGAAGTCCGAAGGCTATTGGACAGCCGTCGAGACGAACGGCACGGCGGATCCGGACTGGCTCGGGTTCGTCGACTACGTCGCGTGCTCGCCGAAGCAGGAGTTCGCGGATCGCATAGTCCTTTCGCACGCGGACGAGGTGCGCGTCGTCGCGTCGTCCGCGGCGGCCGTCGGGTTCTGCCGCGGAATCCGCGGGAAGATCACGGCGACGGACTACTACGTCTCGCCGTGCGACCATGACGGCGAGATCGACTTCGCGACGGCGAAGGAGGTCCTCTCGAGGCTGGACGGCTGGTCCCTCTCCGTCCAGCTCCACAAGATCCTCGGCTTCCGCTGACGCCCCGCCTTCTCCCCCGGCTTTGCGGCGGGGGAGAAATGTGGTATAATCTACGGCAGGAAAATCCAACCCAAGGAGGGCAAAGGCCATGCAGAAGACAATCATCAGGAACGCCCACGTCATTTCGCCCGGAGTCGACGTCGAGAACGCCGTCATTGTGATCGAGGGCAGGAAGATCAGGTACGTCGGCAGGAAGCGTGTCGCCGCGAAGGCCGGGGACACGGTGATCGACGTGGGCGGACAGTACGTGATGCCCGGCTTCATCGACGTCCACACGCACGGCGCGCTCACCTACGACTTCTGCGACGCGGATCCCAAGGCCGTCTTCAAGCTCGCCGAGGCGAAGCTCGCGGAAGGCGTGACGACCGTCCTCCCGACCACCCTCACCGTCTCGCACGCGGAGCTCGTCAAGGCCGCGAAGAATGCGAAGGCATATGCCGAGGCGGGGATGCCCTACGCGAAGGTCCCGGCGATCCACCTCGAGGGCCCGTTCATCAACGTCAGGTGCTGCGGCGCGCAGAATCCGAAGTACGTCCGCAAGCCTTCCATCAAGGAGGTGAAGGAGATCGCGAAGGTCTATCCCGTGAAGCTCATCACCTACGCCGTGGAGACAGAGGGCGGCGACAAGTTCGCGAAGGAGTGCCTCAGGATCGGCGTCGTCCCGAGCTGCGGACACACCGGCGCGAAGTTCGCGGATCTGAGGAGGGCGTACAGGAACGGACTTCGCCACATGACGCACTTCTGCAACCAGATGACTCCGCTCCACCACCGCGAGATCGGAATGGTCGGCGCCGGATTCCTCGTCGAGGACCTCAACACCGAGGTCATCTGCGACAAGATCCACCTCTGCCCCGACATGCTGAACCTCGTCTTCACGCGCCGCAGCCTCGCGCACGTGCAGATGATCACGGATTCCCTCAGATGCTCGCACTGCAAGGACGGCTACGCGTTCGAGATGGGCGGACTCAAGGTCCTGCTCAAGAACGGCGAGGCGCGCCTTGTAGAGGGAGGGAACCTCGCGGGCTCGACACTGTGGATGGGCATGGGGCTCAAGAACGTCCACGACGTCACCGGCATCCCGCTCAAGGACCTCGTCCGCACGACCGCCTGGAACCAGGCGATCGAGCTCGGCTGGGGCAGGAGCCTCGGCAAGGTCGAGAAGGGCTTCACGGCGGACCTTGTCGTCATAAATCCGCGCAGCTGGAAGCCTTCGGCCGTCATCGTTGACGGTGTCCAGAAGATTTGATATACTACCGGATACTGCGATTTGGAGAGATGGCCGAGTGGCTGAAGGCAGCGGTTTGCTAAATCGCCGTACGGGTTAATTTCCGTACCGAGGGTTCGAATCCCTCTCTCTCCGCCACTTCCAATGCGTTTCACGATCCGCACATACGGCTGCCAGATGAACGTCCGCGACTCCGAGGCGGTCGAGGCGCTCATGCTCGAAAAGGGCTACGAGAAGGCGGAGTCCGAGGAAGACGCCGACATCGTCATAATCAACAGCTGCACCGTCCGCCAGAAGGCCGAGGAGAAGGCGATAGGCAAGGCAGGCAACATGATCGCCGCCGGAAAGCAGGTCTGGATGATCGGCTGCGCGGTGAAGCGCCTCGGGGCGGACCTCTACAGGCGGCTCCCGAAGGTCTCCTTCGCGGCCACTCCCGAGGAGCTCGCCGCGAAGCCCGAGTTCGCCTCCGCGCACGTCGTCAACGGATTCCAGGCGTTCGTCACCGTGATGACCGGCTGCAACAACCGCTGCAGCTACTGCATCGTTCCGGCGGTCCGCGGACCCGAGAAGTCGCGTCCCGAGGCGGACATCTTCGCCGAGGTCGAGTTTCTCGCCGGGAAGGGCGTCAGGGAGGTGACGCTCCTCGGGCAGAGCGTCCTTCGCTACAACGGATTTCCCAGGCTCCTGAGGCGCATCGCCGGAATCGACGGAATCGAACGCATCCGCTTCACGTCGGCGCATCCTTCGGGCTGCACGGACGAGCTTGTCGAGGTCTACAGGGACTGTCCCAAGGTCTGCCGCCACCTGCACCTCCCCGTCCAGTCCGGAAGCGACCGGGTCCTTGCCGAGATGGGTCGGCGCTACACGCGGGCGGAGTATCTCGCCGCCGTCGCAAAGCTAAGGGCGTTCGATCCGGAGTTCTCGGTGACCACGGACGTCATCGTGGGCTATCCCGGCGAGACGGAGGAGGACTTCGAGGCGACGCGCTCCCTCATGGAGGAGGCTCAGTTCGACAACGCTTTCGTCTTCAAGTATTCGCCGCGTCCCGGGACGCGGAGCGCGCTCCTCGCGGACGACGTTTCGACCGAGGAGAAGGAGCGCCGCGACCAGGTGCTCCTGGCGGACCAGGAAAGGCGCGGACAGAAGCGCAACGACGCACTCGCAGGGTCCGTCAGGGAGGTGCTCGTCGAAGGACCCTCGAAGAGGAATCCCGACCGCTGGTCCGGCCGCGATTCCGGCAACCGCATCGTCGTATGGGATGCGGACGATCCCGCCTCCCGTCGCACGCCGGGCGAATTCGCCCGTATCAAGATTCTCGAGGCACACCCCCAGATCCTCGTCGGAGAGATCGAGAGGCGGAGTCCCTGAATATATCCGGGTGTGTCGCCCTAGTCGGCGAAAATATGATATAATATCTTGTTTCTGTTGAGAAAGGAAGAATATGACGGATGCAAGCAAGATAGCGGAAAGAGTCCGCACGTATCGCGAAAAGCTGGGCCTCTCGATCAACGACCTCGCCATCAAGAGCGGCGTGGGCATCGAGGTCCTCGCCTCAGTGGAGGCCGGGGAGGTCATTCCCGCGCTCGGCGTCCTCACCAAGCTTTCGCGCGCCCTCGGACAGCGCCTCGGGACGTTCATGGACGACCAGTTCAAGCCTGATCCGATCATCACGCGCGCCGAGGACCTCCAGGCCGCCAAGGTCAAGGACGAGAACAAGAACAATCTCGGCTATTCCTCCCACTCCCTCGCGCTCGGCAAGCCGGACCGCCACATGGATCCGTTCCGCATCGAGTTCGAGGCGGAAGGAGTCGACAGCATGTCGTCCCACGAGGGCGAAGAACTCATCATCTGCATCGCGGGAGAGGTGGAACTCACCTACGGCGAGGAGAAGACGGTCCTCCGTCCCGGCGACACGGCCTACTACAACAGCGTGGTCAGGCACGGACTCAAGGCCGTCGGCGGCAAGCCGGCCTCGATCTACGGCATCGTGTTCATGCCTTTGTAGGTGCGCGGTGAATCTTAGGCAAGCAAGGAAGCGGAGAAGATATGAGCTGGTTTGAGGCGAAGGCGGAGAAGCCCAAGATTCCGCCGGCGAAGGCGCTGTGGGCGATCTGCCCCAGGTGCGGGAGCCACATGTCCAAGGAGACCTGGAAGAAGAACGGATCCATCTGTCCAAAGTGCAACTACCACGGCAGGCTTCCCGTCAGGGAGCGCATCGCGGCAACGGCGGACGAGGGGACGTTCGAGGAGATGTTCCGCGAGGTCAGCTATTCGGACCACCTCAGGTTCCACGACGCTTCCGGCGACTACAGGTCCAAGATCGAGGCGACGATCGCGAAGACCGGCGAGAAGGAGTCCGTCGTGACCGGCAGGTGCACGATCGAGGGACATCCCGTGGTGCTTGGCGTCATGGATTTCTCGTTCATGGGCGGCAGTCTCGGGACGGGCACGGGAGAGCGCATCGCGCGCGCCTGCGAGGCGGCTGTCGCCGAGCGTCGTCCCGTCATCATCTTTTCCGCCTCGGGCGGAGCGCGCATGCACGAGGGAATCCTCTCGCTCCTCCAGATGGCGAAGACCTCCGCGGCCATCGCGAAGGTCAAGGAGGCGGGTCTTCCCTACATCAGCGTCCTCACCGATCCGACGACGGGCGGCGTGAGCGCCAGCTACGCGATGCTTGGCGACATCAACATCACCGAACCCCGCGCGCTCATCGGCTTCGCCGGAAGGCGCGTCATCGAGAACACGATCCACCAGAAGCTCCCCGACGACTTCCAGTCCGCCGAGTACCTTGAGAAGCACGGCTTCATCGACCGCATCGTCGAACGCGGCGAAATGAGGAGGTTCATCGCGAAGATGCTGACTTATTGGGGGTTCTGAGTGGCCGGCGGCCGGTGAAACAAAGGAACGGAGAATTTTGAGATGGCAACGAAGAGAGCAGCGAAGATGACGGCGTTCGACCGCGTGAAGCTTGCGCGCGACGCGAAGAGGCCACACGTCAAGGACTTCATAGAGGCGCTGTGCAGCGACTTCGAGGAGCTCCACGGCGACAGACTCGTAAACGACGACGCGGCCATGGTCGCGGGATTCGGAACGATGGAGGAGTTCAAGGTCCTCATCCTCGGGCACCGCAAGGGCGAGACGGTAGAGGAGAACATGTCGGCCAACTTCGGAATGGTCAATCCCGACGGCTACCGCAAGGCGATGCGCCTCGCGAAGCTCGCCGAGCGCTTCCACAATCCGATCGTCACCTTCGTCGACACCCCGGGAGCCTATCCGGGCAGGGAGGCGGAGGAGCGCGGACAGGCCGAGGCGATCGCGAAGAGCCTGGAGTTCTTCTCGGGCCTCAGGACGCCGATCGTCGTCGTCGTGACGGGCGAGGGCGGCTCCGGCGGAGCGCTCGCGATAGCGGTCGGCGACAGGGTCCTCATGATGGAGAACGCCGTCTATTCGGTCATCTCCCCCGAGGGCTGCGCCGGAATCCTCTGGCGCGACGGGCACCAGGCCCCTGCGGCCGCGGCGGCGCTGAAGATCACCGCAGCCGACCTCCTCGAGCTCGGCGCGATCGACGAGGTCGTGGACGAGCCCGCGGGCGGCGCGCAGAAGAACCGCAAGGCCGCGTGCGCGGCGGTCAGGAAGTCCGTGCTGAAGGCGCTCCGCGGGCTCGTGAAGATTCCGGTCGACGAACTCGTCGCAATGCGCTACAAGAAGCTGCGCGCCTACGGCAACTTCTACAAGTGACACAGCAGGGTTTCAAAAAGGAAAAGCAGTCATGGCAGAAGAAAGCAAGTCGTCCCTCGATGCGCTGAGCGCACTTTGCAAGCGCCGCGGATTCATCTATCACAGTTCGGAGATATACGGCGGAATGCCGGGCTTCTGGGACTACGGCCCGCTCGGTTCGGAGCTGAAGCAGAACGTGAAGCAGGCCTGGTGGCAGTTCACAGTGCGCGGACGCGAGGACGTCGCCGGACTCGACGCGACCATCATCATGCATCCGAAGATCTGGAAGGCGTCGGGACACCTCGACACGTTCGCGGATCCCATGACGATGTGCAAGGACTGCAAGAAGCTGATGCGCGCGGACCAGATCGGGGACATCTACGCGGACCAGAAGAAGAAGCCCCAGCCCAAGGCGGCCGGAAGCGACTTCTTCTGCCCCTACTGCGGCGGAGAGCTCACGGAGCCGAAGCCGTTCAACCTGATGTTCAAGACCGTGGTCGGTCCGATCGACGATCCGTCGAACGTCGCCTACCTCCGCCCCGAGACGGCGCAGGCGATCTTCGCGCAGTTCACGAACGTCGTCTCGACCTCGCGCTTCGCGGTCCCGTTCGGCATCGCGCAGATGGGCAAGAGCTTCCGCAACGAGGTCACGCCCAGGAACTACACGTTCCGCTCGCGCGAGTTCGAGCAGATGGAGCTCGAGTTCTTCATCCGTCCGGACGAGGCGGTCGAGATCCTCCACGGACACGTCGTGACGCTTGCCGACAGGCCGAACCTCGACGGCCCGGTGCAGGACGACTGGGGCTGGGAGGTCTGGCACAAGTACTGGGTCGAGCAGAGGAAGAAGTTCCTCAACGCGGTCGGACTCCCCACCGAGCGTTTCGTCGAGTACTGGCAGAAGCCGGACGAGCTCGCGCACTACGCGCGCGCCTGCGTCGACATCGAGTACGACTTCCCGTTCGGACGCCAGGAGCTCGAGGGCATCGCGGCCCGCGGCGACTTCGACCTCACGCAGCACCAGAAGCATTCCGGCGTCTCGCAGATGGTCTTCGACGATCCGCTCAAGCAGGCGGCGAAGAAGATGGACGAGGCGGCGCGCAAGGCGTTCGTCGAGAAGGTGCAGGCGGACTGGGTCGCGCGCGGCAGGGACGCCGTCGCCGCGGAGAAGTTCTGCCTCGGCCTCTTCGAGGGCAAGTACGTCCCGCACGTCATCGAGCCCTCCGCCGGCGTCGACAGGCTGATGCTCGCGCTTCTCTGCGAGGCGTACGAGGAGCAGCAGCTCAAGGACGACAAGGGCAAGGACGACGTCCGCACGGTCCTCCACTTCCATCCGAAGGTGGCTCCCGTGAAGGCCGCGGTCTTCCCGCTCATCAAGAAGGACGAGGCGCAGTACAGGTTCGCGCGCGGGCTCTTCGAGAAACTGAGGAAGCGGTTCAACGTTCAGTGGGACGTCTCCGGCGCGATCGGACGGCGCTATCGCCGCCAGGACGAGGCCGGGACGCCGTGGTGCATCACCGTCGACGAGCAGACCACGAAGGACGGAACCTTCACGGTCCGCGACCGCGACTCGATGGAACAGAAGCGCATGACCACCGCCGAGTTCCTCGCCATGGCCGAGGAGGCCCTCGAGTTTTGACAATTTGACAAAACGCGAAGAGAAGTGGCAGCTGGCTAGGGAGACGGTCGGTAGCGGCCGTCTCTCGGTGATAATGCCGCTCTTCAACCTCTCGCAGTCCGTCGAGGCCAATCTTCGCGAGACCGTCGAGCTGTACGAGAAGCACGGAGTAAGGACCGAACTCGTTCCGGTGGACGACGGATCTTCCGACGGAACCGGCGCGAAGCTCCGCGAGATCGCGGCCTCGGACCCCAGGTTCTCCGACGAGAATTCCACCGTCGTAATACATCCCGTCATACTCGAGAAGAACGGCGGCAAGGGTTCCGCCCTCAGGGCCGGATACGAGGCGTCGAATGGCGAGTACGAGATGCTTCTCGACGGGGACCTCGACATCAAGCCGCGCCAGACGCCGTACTTCTTCGAAGCCATGGTGAAGAACAATGCGGACATCGTGGTCGGCTCGAAACGCCATGCGAGGTCCGTCGTGCAGTATCCCTGGCACCGCCGCCTCGTGAGCTGGGTGTACTTCACCATAGTGAGGATATTCATCGGACTCCCCATCACCGACACCCAGACGGGGATGAAGCTGTTCAGGCGCGGAATCCTCGGCGAGGCGCTCGGGAGGATGCTGGTCAAGACGTACGCCTTCGACCTGGAGCTTCTCTCGATCGCGCACCAGCGCGGCGCGAAGATCGTCGAGGCCCCGGTCGTCATCAGGTTCGGGAACAAGTTCGGCGCGCTCAAGTCCTCGACCGTCAAGACGATGGCGTGGGATTCCCTCGCCGTATTCTACCGGCTCAGGATTCTCAAGTACTACGCCCACGCCGAAGTCCCGAAGAAGATGGACCACGATCCCCTCGTCTCGATAGTGATCGCGTGTCCGGCGCCGAGCTGGATGCTCGACGAGTGCCTCCGCGGAATCGACGGCCAAAGCTGCCGCAACTTCGAGGTTGTCGTTCTCCCCGACGAAGAATGCCGGCCGCCGGCCGCCGGCCGCCTCCCGCTTCGCATAATCCCGACCGGCAAGGTGCGCCCCGCAGAGAAGCGCAATCTCGGAATCCGCGAGGCGAAGGGCGAGATCGTCGCCTTCATCGACGACGACGCGTATCCGGAAGCGCACTGGCTCGAGTACGCGATCAAGTACTTCGGCGACGAGTCCGTCGGAGCCGTTGGAGGTCCGGGAGTGACGCCCCCGAACGACGGATTCCTCGCGCGGGCCGGCGGGCGCGTCTACGACAACATTCTCGTCTCCGGCAACTACCGCTACCGCTACAAGTCCGGCGGAATCCGCCGCGACGTGGACGACTATCCGAGCTGCAATCTGTTCGTGAGGAAGTCGCTCCTCGATTCGTTCGGCGGCTACAGGACGGACTTCTGGCCGGGCGAGGACACGCTCCTCTGCAAGGACATCATAGACGCGAAGAAGCGCATCGTCTACGATCCGTGGGTGATCGTGAACCACCACCGCCGTCCGCTCTTCGGCGCGCACCTCCGCCAGCTCGGCCGCTACGCGTTCCACCGCGGATACTTCGTGAAGCGATTCCCCTCGAACTCGCTCCACCTCTCTTATTTCGTGCCGAGCGCTTTCGTCCTGTACCTTGTCGCGTGCGTTCCGCTCGCGTTCGCGCTCATGAACGCAGGGCGCATCGAGACGGTTCAGGGCATGGCCGGGAACGTTCTGATCATGCCTCTTTTGGGCTACACGGCGCTTCTCCTCGTCACGACGTTCACGTGGCGTCTTCCGACATGGATTCTCACGATGCTCGGCGTCTTCGCGTCCCACGTCTGGTACGGGATTCGCTTCATGCAGGGGCTTTGCGCGAAGAAGGCGCCGTGCGAATTCATCGGCCAGGACCACGCCCCCGCCAACCGCCAGTCGCCAGCCGCCAACCGCCAATGACCGACTGGATCGACATAGACGCGGACCCCGTCCATGCGAAGCGCGAGCGCGAGAGGGCGCGTGCGCTGAGGGCGACGGACTGGTGGCGCGCGCAGCTCGCGAAGGGCGTCTGCCACTACTGCGGACGGAAGGTCGGGGCGGAGAACCTGACGATGGACCACGTCGTCCCGGTCGCGCGCGGCGGGCGTTCGGTGCGGTCGAACTGCGTACCCTGCTGCAAGGAATGCAACAACGAGAAGAAGGCGCGCACACCGGCGGAGATGATACTCGAGAAACTGGGCATGTGACGAGAACCATGCGAAAATCCTGTGCGCAAATGCATATTGCGGCAGAGGGCGAATTTAGGGTATAATAGACAACAACCACAAAGCGGAGATAAACAAATGGCTGTAACAGAAACTACTACGACGTCATGGGGATCGCGTCTCGGGAGCTCCGTAAAGGGAGTGCTCGTGGGACTTGGACTGTTCATACTGGGATTCCCCCTCCTCTTCTGGAACGAGGGCGACACCGTCAGGACGAGAAAGGCGCTCGACGAGGGCGAGGGCGCATGCGTCCACGTCGAATCGATCGATCAGGTCGATCCCGCATACGAGGGCCGGCTCGTCCACATGAGCGGCAGGGCCGACACGCAGGAGGTCCTCTCCGACGGACAGTTCGGCGTATCCGAGAGGGCGATCAAGCTCATCCGAACGGTCGAGATGTACCAGTGGGAGGAGGAATCCCGCTCGTCGACCAAGAAGAAGCTCGGCGGCGGCACCGAGACGACGACGACATACACCCACAGGCCGGTCTGGTCGTCCCAGGTCCTCGAGACGCCCTCCCATCCCGAACCGGGCAAGGACATGACGAACCCCGGCGCGATGGAGTTCGAGTCCGACGAGACCGTCGCCGGGACGGTGACGTTCGGCGCGTTCAGGCTCTCCGGCAGCCAGATCGCGTCCATCGGCGGCGCGAGTCCCTACGTCTTCCCGACGAACTGGGTCTGCCCGGTCGCGAAGTGCGTCAGGAACGGCTCCGTCGTGTACGTCCCCAACGCGGCGGCGCGCAACGGCTCGGAGTCCAACGTCATCCGGAACGTCGTCTCCACTCCGATGATCGGCGACATGCGCGTCAGGTTCGACGTCGTCAGGCCCCACGAGATATCCATCGTCGCCAGGCAGTACGGCGACACGTTCGTCAAATACACGGCGAAGAACAAGAAGTCGGTGCAGCTCCTGAGCGACGGCGTCAAGGACGCGGACGAAATGTTCGCGACCGCGCAGAGCGCCAACACGGTGAAGTGCTGGATATTCCGCTTCATCGGATTCCTCATGATGTTCTTCGGCCTCTCGATGGTCTTCAAGCCGCTCTCCGTCCTTGGCGACGTCGTTCCGTTCATCGGTACGATACTCGAATTCGGCATCGGCCTTGTTTCGTTCGTCCTCGCGCTCGTCTGTGCTCTCGTGACGATCGCGATCGCGTGGCTCTTCTACAGGCCGATCATCGGCATCCTGCTTCTCGTCGCTGCCGGAGCGCTGGTCTTCTGGCTCAAGTCCAGGCGCAGGAAGTCCGTGCCCGCGCCGGAGCCCGGGGTGACGGAGGGGGCGGCATGAACTGGCCGCCGGCAGTCCTCTGGATCCTCGGCGCCTACCTCGTCGGGGGAATCCCGTTCGGCTTCCTGATAGGGAAGTCGCGCGGGGTGGACGTGAGGACCGTCGGTTCGCGCAACATCGGCGCGACCAACGTCTTTCGCACGGTCGGCAAGAAGTGGGGAGTCCTCGCGTTCATCCTCGATGTCGCCAAGGGATTCGTTCCGACGCTCGTATGCAGGCTGACCGTCGGGGATCCGACGTGGCTCCCGCTCGCCGTGGGCGTCACATGCGTCCTCGGACACATGCTCACGCCCTACATGAAGTTCCGCGGCGGGAAGGGCGTCGCGACGGCGTTCGGAATGCTCCTCGCGCTGATCCCCGGGATGGTCGGCGTCGCGTTCGCGATATTCGCCGTTCTCTTCGCCCTCTCCCACATGATCTCCCTCGGCAGCTGC
The DNA here is from genome assembly GCA_017418445.1 of Kiritimatiellia bacterium. GTDB lineage: Bacteria > Verrucomicrobiota > Kiritimatiellia > RFP12 > UBA1067 > UBA1067. The sequence continues at coordinate 20,767 of JAFONM010000010.1, read as the reverse complement.
GGCGCGGCGATTTTCCTCGCCGCCGCGATATGGTTCCCGATACTCGGGACGAAGGGAGTCGAGGACCTGCCGCAGTGCATCCTGGTGGCCGCGCTCTCTCTCTTCGTCGTCTGGAAGCACCGCTCGAACATAGGGAGGATCCTCCGCGGCGAGGAGAACAAGATCTATCTGTTCAGGAAGAAGGCGGCAGATTTGATATAATATAGGATAATGAAGTGCGAATTGTGCCATAAGAACGATGCGGAGACCGCGATACACCTGAACAAGGACGGAGCGGACGAGGAGCTGTACGTCTGCGGAGCCTGTGCGAAGGAGGCTCGTGCGAGGCGTCAGAAGAAGAGCCAGAGGACGCGCAAGATTTCGGGTCCGGGCGTCGAGATGACCGTCACGGAAATCGGTCCGGGAGCCGAGCCCCCTCAGTTCCTGAAGGCTCTGGTCAACGCCTTCGGCGAAATCATCTCCGGAGGACGCGACAAGGACGCCGGGCAGAAGTCCGAAGGCGAGAAGCCGGAGATGAAGGAGTTTCCGCTCAAGCGGGTTCCGCCGGAATTCAGGATCGGCGGGGGGCTCCACCTCGAGGGACTCTATCTCATCGGCGAGATGGAGGCGGTCCGTCGCGCATTCAAGGCCCTTCGAATGCAGATCGTAGGCACCAGGGCCGACGGACTCAATGATACCGGCCACGTCTACCGCGTCATGTACGAGGGAGGACCCGACCGCGCGAAGCGAGCCGTCGAAGACCTCCTCGCACAGGAGCGCAACGCGCGCATCAGGCTCTACGAGGAGATGCCGAGGGTGTTCGGGGACGCGCTGTGCCGCGCCCTCGCGGTCCTCAAGAACTGCAGGCTGCTCTCCCCGGGCGAACTCTTCGACCTGCTGTCGCCGCTCCGCCTCGCGGCGATAGAGAAGATGCTCGACGGGATCTCGCGCAAGACCATCGAGACGATGATGTCCGAGGCGAACCTCTCGTCTTCCGAGGACAGCCTGGATCCGGCGGAGCGCGACAGGATCGACGCGGAGCGCGCCGACCGCGAGAACGAGCGCTTCGAGGACGTCGTCCTCAACGAGCGCGCGGAGGAGAAGTTCCTATGAACAATCCGGCGAATTTCACGAAGAACGCCGTGGATGCCCTGAACGGCGCGATAAGCTGCGCGGCGCAGTTCGGCCATGACCACATCGGCACCGAGCACATCCTCCTGTCGATGCTTGCGATTCCGAAGTGCCAGGCGTGCGTCAGGCTCAGGCAGCTCGGACTCAGTCTCGAAGACCTCTCCGAGACGCTCCGCAACATGATATCGGGGGACGGCGCGGGAGTCAAGATCCGCGGACCGCTCCCCGTGACTGCGCGGACGAAGAAGGTCCTCGACATGGCGCGCATCGAGGCCGGCGAGGGGAATCCGGTCGGAACCGTCCACATCGTCGCCGCCATCCTGCGCGAAGGCGAGAACAACGCGGCGCAGCTCCTCTTCAACGCGGGGCTCACCCTGGACAGGTTCCTCGCCGCCGGGACGCAGAGTCCCGGCGACAACGCCGACAGGAAGGAGGACGGACCCGACGCGGACGAGGACGAGGCCGGAGACGAGGAGGGAGCGTCCGAAAAGTCCGCCGGCAGGAAGGCGAAGGACCAGAAGACCCCGACCATCAACACTTTCGGACGCGACCTCACCGCGCTCGCCAGGGCAGGGAAGCTCGATCCGGTGATCGGACGCACGAAGGAGCTCGCGCGCGTCGTGCAGATCCTCTCACGCCGCACCAAGAACAACGCGGTCCTCATAGGAGAGGCAGGCGTCGGCAAGACGGCGGTCGTCGAGGGACTCGCCCAGGCGATCCACCGCGGCGAGGTTCCGGAGCGCATGCAGTCGAAGCGCGTCGTGGCCCTCGACATGGCGCGCGTCGTCGCGGGGACGCAGTATCGCGGACAGTTCGAGGAGCGCCTCAAGAAGATAATCGACGAGACAAGGCGGGCCGAGAATGTCATCCTCTTCCTCGACGAGATCCACACCATGGTCGGCGCGGGAGGTTCGGAGGGCGCGATGGACGCCGCGAACATCCTCAAGCCCGCCCTCGCGCGCGGCGAACTCCAGTGCGTCGGCGCGACTACCCTCAAGGAATACCACAAGTCGATCGAGAAGGACGCGGCGCTCGAGCGCAGGTTCCAGTCCGTGCTGGTGGACGAGCCGACGGTCGCGGATACGATCGAGATACTTTCCGGAATCTCCCCGAAGTACGAGGGGCACCACGCGGTGAAGTTCACCCCCGAGGCGATCCGCGCCGCGGCGGAGCTCACTGCGAGGTATCTCCCTTCGAGGCAGCTGCCGGACAAGGCCATCGACGCGTTGGACGAGACCGGCGCGCGGCTCAGGATGGGCGCGAGCGTCCGTCCGAAGCGCCTCGTCCAGCAGCAGGAGCGCATCGACACCCTGCGAGGGAAGAAGGACGCCGTCGTCGCCGCGGGCGACTTCGACGCCGCCGCGAGGTATCGCGACGAGATAAAGACCGCGTCCGCTGCGTTCCAGGAGGATCTTCGCAAGTGGCGCGAGACCCACGTCGAGGAGGTCGTAGAGGTCAAGGAGGAGGACGTTGCGGAGACGGTGAGCTCCATGAGCGGAGTGCCGGTCGAAAAGATGAACGTGACGACGGCGGAAAAGCTGCTCGGAATGGAGAAGGCGCTCGGAGACGTCGTCATCGGGCAGGAGCCCGCCGTAAGGGCCATCGCCCGCGCGCTCAGGAGGAGCCGCGCGTTCGTCGGCGATCCGAAGCGTCCCATCGGGAGCTTCCTGTTCCTCGGTCCGACCGGCGTCGGCAAGACGTACCTCGCGAAGATGCTCGCGGAGCGCGTCTATGGCGACGACAAGGCCCTCATAACGCTGGACATGAGCGAATACCAGGAGAAGTATTCCTCGAGCCGGCTCGTCGGCGCGCCTCCCGGATACGTCGGATACGACGAGGGCGGACAGCTGACGGAGAAGGTCCGCAGGCGTCCCTATTCGGTCGTCCTCTTCGACGAGTTCGAAAAGGCGAATTCCGACGTCTGCAACATGCTCCTCCAGATCCTTGACGACGGAAGGCTCACGGACGGACAGGGACGCGTCATCGACTTCAGGAACACGACGATCATCTGCACCGCGAACCTCGGCTTCGACTTCGCGCGCGAGGGGCACACCCTCGGATTCGCGACGGAGACCAGCGAGACGAGCTACGACGTCCTGAGGGAGAAGCTCCTCGGCGAGGCGAAGAGGGCGTTCCGTCCGGAACTCCTCAACCGTTTCGACGAGACCGTCGTCTTCAGGAAGCTCGAGAAGGCCGACATGGGGAAGATCCTCAGGCTCGAGCTCGCGAAGCTCGCCGAGCGGCTCAAGGCGATGCACATCTCGGTGACGCTCGACAGGAAGGCCGCGGACTTCCTTGTCGAGAAGGGGACGGACAGCGTGCTCGGCGCGCGGCCCCTGAGGCGCGTCCTCCAGGACTATGTCGAGGATCCGCTCGCGGACCTCGTCCTCGCCGGCAAGGCCAGGCCCAGGATGCGCATACATCTGGCGAAGGACGGCAAGAGCCTGAAATTCTAGGGAGTTGCAATGCGGGAGCTGGGAGAGATACTCGAAGAGGTCAGGGGAAAGATCGCCGCCGCGGCGAAGAGGTCCGGGCGCAGTCCCGACGGCGTCGAGATCGTGGCCGTCACGAAGACCCACGGCGCGGACGTCGTGAAGGAGGCCTGGGACGCCGGACTCGCGATAGTCGGCGAGAACAAGGTCCAGGAGGCCGCGTGGAAGAAGCCGGCGAGCGTCTCGGGTCCGAGCTGGCACCTCATAGGGCACCTCCAGGGCAACAAGGTGCGCCACGCGCTCAATCTCTTCGACTTCATTCATTCCGTCGACACCGTCAAGCTTGCGGACCGCATCGAGACGATAGCTGAATCCATCGGCGCCTCGCCGCACATCCTTCTCGAGGTGAACGTCTCGGGCGAGAAGTCGAAGAGCGGAATGAAGCCCGAGGAGGTGGAGCCGGCGGTCCGCCATATCATGGAATCGTGCCCGCGGATCACGCTCGAGGGATTCATGACGATGGCGCCGTTCAGCGAGAATCCCGAGGATTCGCGTCCGTACTTCAGGCGCCTCAGGGAGCTTCGCGACGAGCTCGAGAAGAAGCTGTCCATCGGGCTCCCCCGTCTTTCGATGGGAATGAGCGGCGACTACGAAGTCGCGGTCGAGGAGGGCGCCACCTGGGTCCGTCTCGGCACCGTCCTCTTCGGCGAACGTCCGAAGGTCAAGGCCGTCCGCGCCGCTTCCGACGAGGGCGACTTCTCCGGCGGCGGACTCGACTCCTACTCCGGCGCGGGACCGACTTTCAAGGTGTTGGACTGACAACTGCATGGCTTAAAGGGCCGAATCAGCAAGGGAGGTGCACATGGGCAAGAACTTGTTATGGATTCCGGCGGCGGCGATACTGCTGTCGTGCTGGATCTGGTGGGGATGGCGCATCGAGCCTGAGAACGGGCAGATAGCGGTGCTGATGAAGAAGACCGGCGACAACCTGCCGGCGGATGCGATTCTGGCGCCCGGTCCGGAATACAAGGGCATCCAGAGGGATGTGCTGCCGGAAGGTCGCTACTTCCGCAATCCATGGACCTGGGATTGGCAGTACTTCCGCGCTATGGACATCCCCGCCGGCAAGTTCGGCGTCCTCGTGCGCAAGTTCGGCAGGGACCTGCCCGCCGGGGAGATCATCGCGAAGGACGATTCCTGCAAGGGCATCGTCCCGGGCGTGCTCGGCACGGGACGCCACCGCATCAATCCCTACGCCTACGACGTCAAGCTGTACAACGACATCACCATCAAGCCGGGGCACGTCGGCGTGGTGACGAGGCTCATCGGTTCGGACATCTTCGACGGAGGGGATGCCGCGGACGGATTCCTCGTCAAGGACGGCATGAAGGGCGTTACCTCCCGGATCCTCAAGGAAGGCACGCACCGCCTCAATCCGTTCATCTACTCCGTGACGATAGTCAACGTGCAGAGCCAGCGTTTCGAAATGAGCGGTGCGGACGCAATCAGCTTCCTGACCCTCGACGGATTCACCGTCCAGGCCGAAGGCACGCTCGAGTTCAACCTGGAACTCGACAAGGTGGCGCTCCTGTCGCACGAGGTCGGCGACATGGACGACATCCTGCAGAAGATCATCCTGCCGTCCGCCCGCGGCTTCTCCCGCATCGAGGGCAGCAAGAAGCGTGCGACCGAATTCATCGTCGGCGAATCGCGCCAGGCCTTCCAGAATTCGCTGGAGCAGTATCTGAAGGGCATCTGCAAGCCGTGGGGCATCTCCCTGAACTCCGTCCTCATCCGCGACATCTTCGCCCCGCAGGAGGTCGCGCGGATCATCCGCGAGCGCGAACTCGCCGTCCAGGAGGCGAAGAAGATCGACCAGCAGATCGTGCAGGCGAAGTCCCTCGCCGAACTCGGACGCCAGAAGGCGCTCGCCGGACGCAATACCGTCGTCGTCGCCGCCGAGACCGAGCAGATCCAGCGTAAGATCGCCGCGGAGCAGGCGCAGCAGGAAAAGACCATTGCCGCGCAGGCCCGGCTCGAGGTCGCGGCAACCGAACTCAAGACCGCGGAGGCCGAGGCCGCGGCATTGCTCGCGAAGGCCGAGGCGGACCGCAGGGTCGTAGAGGCGCGCACGACCGCGGAGGCGAACGTCCTCAGGCAGGAGATCGCCGTCTACAGTGACGAGCGGGACTACATACGCGCGAGGATATACGAGAAGACGGCGCCGAACATCAGGGAGATCGTGACTTCCGACGATAGCGGGGAGATCATGGGGATTCCCGCCAAAAGCGCGTTCTCGACGAAGGAAGGAGGTGCGAAATGAACAATAAGCTCATCGCACTGATCTCGATTCCCGTCGCCGTCCTCGCCGTCGTGGCGTTCGGCTTCGTCTGGTTCTGCTGCCGCGTCTACGTGCCCGAGGGCATGATGGCAATCGTAACCGCCAAGACCGGCGACGAGCTGCCGCCGGGGGCCATTCTCGCGGAACCCGGACAGAAGGGCGTGCAGCGCGAGCCGCTCGCGGAGGGCAGGCACTTCCTTAATCCGATCAACAACGACTGGCGGCTCGTTCCGATCGTCACCATCCCGGCCGGCTCGATCGGACTCGTCACCTCCAAGACCGGCAAGGAACTCGCGAGCGGAGAGATACTCGCCCCCGACCGCGACTCCAAGGGCGTCTGGAAGGACGTGCTGGGTCCGGGCTCATACCGCCTCAACCCCGAGGGCTACACCGTCAACGTCCTCACAGCCATCAACATCCCGATCGGATACGTCGGCGTGGTGACGAGCCAGACCGGCAAGCCCGCGGCGAGCGGACTCTTCGCCGGCCCCGGCGAGAAGGGCGTGATGGAGAAGGTGCTGCAGCCCGGACTCTACTACGTCAATCCGCGCGCCTACCAGGTCGACGTCGTCGAGATCGGCATGAACCAGGTGTCCATCGTCGGCAAGTCCGGAACCGTCGTGCTCACCAAGGCGCAGAGCCAGAGCGCCAACGGACTCGACGAGCTGCAGCGCCAGACGCTCGCCAAGCAGGTGCAGAAGCGCGCCGAGTACGTGACCAACAACGCCGACCTCGGCATCGTCGACGAGCAGTCCGCCCGCAACAACTTCTCGTCGTTCGGCTCGCTCTCCCGCGCCCCGGTCGCCAGGAATCCGCGCGGGTCCAAGACCGCCGTCGCCGGCACGCGGTATCTGGCGACGGAGGAAGACGAGCCCCGTTCCGCCGTGCCCGCCCAGCAGCCCGATTCCGTCGCGTTCGGCATGAACCAGTTCGTTCAGTTCCCGTCGTCCGACGGATTCGCCATCATGCTGGACATGACGGTCGAGTTCGAGCTGATGCCGGAGAGCATCTCGCGCATCTACATGCTCTACGGCGACCTCCCCGCTGTGGTCTCCAAGATCATCATGCCCCAGATCCTTTCCATCTCGCGCATGAAGGGATCGGACTACAAGGCGCGCGAGTTCATCGACGGCGAGGGACGCCAGAAGTTCCAGACCGAGATGACCGAGGAGCTCGTCCGCGTCCTCGGCGAGAAGTCCATCATCGTCCGCAACGCGATAGTCCGCCATGTGGAGGTCCCGGCCGAGATACTGGAGCCGATCCAGGCCGCGGCCATCGCGAAGGAGCGCGACCTCACCAACCAGACCCAGCAGGAGACCGAGAAGCGCCGCGCGGAACTCAACACCGAGATGGCCAAGGTCGAGCAGCTGGAGAAGGAGACTGTGCAGGAGACGCAGAAGATGAAGGCGACGATCGAGGCGGAGACGCTCAAGACCATAGCCACCATCAACGCCGAGACCAAGCTCGCCGCCGCCAAGATCGACCTCGAGTGCGCAAAGATCCAGGCGAAGATCACCGAGACGCGCGGATCCGCCGAAGTACAGGCGAAGTTCGCGGTCGAGAACGAGGAGGCGCTCGGCATCAAGCGCCGCGCCTCCGCCTTCAAGGATCCTTCGCTGTGGGCCGACCTCACCCTTGCGGACTCGCTCAACCCGAAGCTGGGCATCCGCGTGCTCCACTCCGGAGAAGGCACGCTCTGGACGGACGTCAAGGGCGCGACGCTCGCAATCCCCGCACAGCCGGCGAAGGAGTCCGCCAAGCAGTAATCTGGTCGGACTCGATGTTTCCCGCAGAAGAGAGAATCGGCGAAATCCGCCGCGCGCTTGCGGCGAACCGGGACGTGGTGCTGACCGCGCCGCCCGGCAGCGGAAAGACGACGTGCGTCCCGCCCGCGCTCCTGGACGAGCCGTGGCTCCGCGGGAAGAAGATCGTGATGCTCGAGCCCCGTCGGCTCGCGGCGAGGAACTGCGCGACGTACATTGCGGGGAAGCGCGGCGAGGCCGTGGGCGATACCGTCGGATTCCAGGTGCGGCTCGAGCGGAAGATTTCGGCGAAGACCCGCCTCGAGATCGTCACGGAGGGACTGCTTGCGCAGCGGCTCCTGTCCGATCCCGAACTCAAGGACGTCGGCCTCGTGATCTTCGACGAATTCCATGAGCGCTCCCTCCAGTGCGACCTTGCCTTCGCCCTGGCGCTCGAGGTGAGAAGGGCGCTCCGCCCGGACATGCGGATCGTCGTGATGTCCGCGACGCTCGACGCCGACGAAGTCGCGAGGCATCTCGGCGACGCCGAGACCATCCATGCCGAGGGGCGCATGTACCCCGTCGAGACGAAATACCTCGGCGACGTCCCGATGTCCGCCGCGGTCTCGAAGGCGGTCAGGGAGACGGACGGCGACGTCCTCTGCTTCCTTCCCGGCGAAGGCGAAATCAAGAGGTGCCTGGAATCCTGCGCATCGCTCAGGTTCGATGGAGGCGCTCCTTCGTTGCTTCCGCTTTACGGCAGCCTGCCGAAGGACGAGCAGGACAGGGTGTTCGAACGCAGCGACCGCCGCAAGGTGATATTCGCCACCAGCATCGCCGAGACGTCGCTCACGATAGAAGGGATCACGGCGGTCATAGATTCGGGACTTATGCGGGTTCCGCGCTTCTCTCCGGGGACGGGCATGACGGGACTCGTCACGCTGCCTCTCACGCTCGACCGCGCGGAGCAGCGCCGCGGACGCGCAGGCCGCGTAAGGGCGGGAGTCTGCTACCGGCTTTGGACCGAGGGATCGCAGGGGACGCGTCCGAAGAAGATGACGCCTGAGATTCTCGACGCGGACCTGTGTCCGCTCGTCCTCACCTGCGCCGCGTGGGGCGCGCTCCGTCGCGAGGACCTTCCGTGGATGACTCCTCCGCCGGCTGGCGCATGGGACCAGGCGGTCGGACTTCTCAAGCTTCTCGGCGCGCTCGACGAGCGCGGGAACCTCACCGCGAAGGGCCAGTCGACGGCGAAGCTTCCGATGCACCCTCGCCTGGCAAACATGTGCCTGGAAGCGCGTGGCGCGGGGAGCGTCGACGTCGGACTTCTCGCCGCCATTATCGAGGAGGGAGGACGCGGACGCGAGACGGACATCCGCAGCATCGCCGATCATCCGACTTCGCGCATGAAGCAGCTCGCCAGGCGCTTCGCATCCTCTTTCATCGGCCGCCAGCCGCCGGCCGCCGGCCGCCGGCCGCCAGCCACCGAAGGAGCAATGCTCGCCCTGGCGTATCCGGACAGGATCGGGAAGAACCGCGGCAACGGAAGTTTCCGCATGGTGTCGGGACGGGGCGCGTCGCTCGACAGGTCCGACCCTCTCGCGAAGTCCGAGTATCTCGTCTGCTGCGAGCTCGACGACAGGACTGGGGACGCGAAGGTGTTCCTCGGCTGTCCGGTTCTCGAGGAGGAGATCGTCGATCTGTTCGGCGACAAGATATGCGAGGAGCCGCTCTGCGAATGGGACAGGCGCGAAGACCGCGTGAAGTCGGTCGTGCTTCGCAGGCTGGGCGAGATGACGTTGGGTGAAACGCCGGCAGCCGCTGCGGCTCCGGACAATCAATCGATTCTTTCCGCCAGGGCGATGCTGGACGGCATCCGCATCAAGGGCGTGGAGAATCTTCCGTGCTGGACGAAGGAATCGCTGCAGCTGCGGGCGCGGATCAATTTCCTCCACCGCCACGTCGAAGGATGGCCCGAGATAACCGACGAACTGATGCTTGCATCGCTCGAGGGATTCGTCGGCGGAATGACGAAGTGGAGGGACCTCGAGAAACTCGATCTGTTCGGGGTGATGGATTTCATTCTCGCGGAGGGCGGACACGATCGCCGCGAACTCGACAGGCTTGCGCCCGCAAGGATGGAGGTTCCGAGCGGATCCCGCATGACGATCCGCTACGGGGGGGACGAGCCTACGGTGGAGGTTCGGCTGCAGGAATGTTTCGGACTCATGGAGACGCCGAAGGTCGCGGGCGGGAAGGTGCCGATCGTCATGACGCTCCTTTCGCCGGCGCAGCGTCCCGTCCAGACAACCAAGGATCTCGCCGGTTTCTGGAAGGAAGGCTACCGGCTCGTCAGAAAGGACATGCGCGGACGCTATCCAAGGCACTACTGGCCGGAGGATCCGTTCACGGCGGTCGCGACCCGGCGCGTGAGGCCCGGGGGAACGATTTCAGAACAGGGGGATCGGAAATGAAGAAGAATAGGTTTGGCGAGAGGCTCGCGGCGTTCCGGGAACGTCTCGCGGAGAGGAAGCTCGATGCCGCGGTCGTGTTCGGCCAGGCGAACGTCAACGGTCTGACGGGGGTCGACTGCGACAACGCGTGTCTGCTCGTTTCGGCCGGCGGCTCGCGTGCGGACGCCGTTTTCTACACGGACTTCAGGTACGTCCCCGCCGTTGAACGCACCGCGCCGTGGGTGAAGGTCGGCGACATCAGGAAACTCCTCGGGGAGAAGCCGCTGAAGGTGCGCGGATTCTCCTTCGGACGGGTCGGCTACGAGAGCGACATCTCCAAGGCGAGGTTCGACAGGCTCAGGAAAGTCTTCCCCGGTGCGCGGTTCGTCGACATTGCCAAAGACATCCGCGAGCTCCGGGCGGTGAAGACTCCGTGGGAGATCGAATGCCTGCGCGCGGCGGAAAGGCTGAACGACGAGATATGGCGCGACGCGCGGAAGTCCTTCAAGGCGGGAATGACGGAGAAGGACATGGCGAGGGTCATCCGGCATCTCATGATAGAGCGCGGGGACGGCGAGGCGTTCGCCACGATCGTGTGCGTCGGCAGGAACGCCGCCGAATGCCACCATGTTCCGGACGACACGGTCTGGAACGGCCGCGAGCCGGTCCTCGTCGACATGGGGGTGAAGCTGGACGGATACTGCTCGGACATGACGAGGAACATCGTCCCTCCGAGGCAGTCGCGCCTCTACCGCAAGGTGTACGACCTCGTTCTTGCGGCGAACGAACTCGGCATACGGTCGGTCCGGCCCGGCATCACAGGCGGACAGCTGGACGGAATCGTCCGCCGGTTCCTCAGGAAGAACGGATTCGGAAAGGAGTTCGGACATTCCCTCGGGCACGGCGTAGGCATGGAGATCCACGAGGCGCCTGCCGCCGCAAAGAAAGTCGAAACGGTCCTCAGGCCGGGGATGTCCGTCACGATCGAGCCCGGAGTCTACCTCGTCGGCAGCCTCGGCGTCCGCATCGAGGACCTCGTCGTCGTGACGGAGACGGGATGCGAGGTGCTTTCGCATTCAGAGAAGTGATTATTTGATATAATGTCCCCATGGACAAGCTTTTCATAATCGACCTCATGCCGTTCCTCTACAAGGGACACTTCGTGTTCCTCAGGAATCCGCGCATGACGTCGTCCGGCATCAACACCTCGGCGCTCCTCGGCCTCGCGTCCGGACTCCAGTCCATACTGAAGCGCGAGAAGCCCACGCACGCCGTTCTCGCGATGGATCCGGGCGGACCCACGTTCCGCCACAGGGCGTACGCACCGTACAAGGCGCAGCGCGAGAAGATGCCGGAGGATCTCGCGGCGTCGATTCCGTACGCGTTCGAGCTCGCGGAGGCGCTCAGGATTCCGGTCGTGCGCGTCGACGGATTCGAGGCGGACGACGTGATGGGAACGCTCGCGGTGAAGGGGGCGGCCGCCGGCTTCGACGTCTACATGGCGACGCCCGACAAGGATGCCGCCCAGCTCGTCCGTCCGGGAGTGAGGCTGTACCGTCCCTCGCATGCGGGCGACGCCGCAGAGATATACGACGAGGCGAAGGTGTGCGAGCACTGGCATCTCTCGAAGCCGGCGCAGATGATCGACTACCTCGCACTCGCGGGAGACGCGTCGGACAACATTCCGGGCATCCGCGGAGTCGGCGAGAAGACGGCGACCGATCTCCTTTCGAAGTTCGGGTCGATAGAGGGGATACTCGCGAACATTCCGAAGCTCAAGGGCAAGCTCGCGGAGAAGGTGTTCGCCGGCAGGGAGGACGCGACGATATCGAAGTTCCTGACGACGATCAGGACGGACGTTCCGATCGAGCCGGACTGGAACGCATACAGGCTCGACGGCATGGACCGCGACAAGCTGAGGGCAGTCTGCGAAAAGTTCGAACTGAAGCGTCTTGCGAAGGACCTCCTCGGCGACGACGCCTCGGTGGCGGCCTGTTCCGCGCCGTCTCCGTCCGCCGCGGACCGCCCGTCGGACGGCGAGGCGAAAGCTCTCGCGACACTTGAGGACTGGCCGCACGACTATCGGTACGTGTCGACCGAGGAAGGCGCGCGAGAACTTCTCGCGATTCTCATGTCCGCCCCCCGTGTCGCGTTCGACACCGAGACGACGGCTCTCGAGCCGGGGATGAAGGCGACGGACGTCACGAAATGCAGGCTGATAGGATTTTCGTTCGCGACCGGGCCCGGAAGGGCGTGGTACGTCGATGCGGGGCTCGTGGACATATTCCGTCCGCTCTTCGCCGATCCGTCGAAGGTCCTCGTCGCGCTGAACGGCAAGTTCGACATGGCGGTCCTCAGGCGCTACGGAATCGGCTTCGCGGCGGCACCGCACGACGTGATGCTCGCGCACTACTGCCTGGACGCCGCGAGCCGGCATGGAATGGACATGCTCGCCGAGAAGTATCTCGGCTACAGGACGATACGCTTCGAGGAGGTGGCGGGTCCGCAGGAGCGCGGCAAGCCCGAGCCGACGCTTTTCGGCAAGGACATCGCGAAGGTGACGGACTACGCGGCCGAGGATGCGGACGTGACGCTTCGCCTCGAGGACGTCATCCGCCCGCTCGTCGAAAAGGCAGGCGCCGCGAAAAGCCTCGCGGAGGTCGAGGAGCCTCTCGTCAAGATTCTCATCGACATGGAGCGAGAGGGCGTCAGGATAGACGTAGGGGCGCTCAGGGAATACGGACGCGAACTCGACCGCGAAATCCTGATGCTGCTCGGGGAGATCGGCCAATACACGCCGCCGGGACTCAACGTGGACAGTCCGAAGCAGCTCGGCAAGTTCCTTTTCGAGGACTTGAAGCTGCCAGGCGGCAAGAAGACGTCGTCCGGTCAGTATTCGACGGACGAGAAGACCCTTGCCAAGCTGGTCGACGCGCATCCTCTGATCGCGAAGGTTCTCGAGTACCGCGCGTGCACGAAGCTCAAGTCCACGTACGTCGACAAGCTCCCGACGCTCATAGACGAGAACGGACGGGTCCACACGACCTACGCGCAGGCGTTCACGGAGACAGGACGGCTTTCGTCGTCCGATCCGAACCTCCAGAACATCCCAATCAGGACGGAGCGCGGCAAGCTCATCCGCAGGGCCTTCGTCGCGCGCGACGAAGGACACGCGCTGATCTCCGCCGACTACTCGCAGATCGAGCTTCGCCTCATGGCGGCGTTTTCGAAGGACGACGCGATGATGCAGGCGTTCCGCGACGGCGAGGACATCCACCGTGACACGGCGAGCCGCGTCTACGACATCATGCCGGCCATGGTGACCCCGGAGCAGCGCGCGAAGTGCAAGATGGTGAACTTCGGGATCATCTACGGCATATCGGCGTTCGGGCTCTCCCAGCGGCTGAAGGTTCCCCGCCGCGAGGCGGCGGATCTGATCGAGACCTACTTCAGGCTGTATCCCAAGATCAGGATCTTCATGGACGAGGCGATAGCCGTGGCTCGGGAGAAGGGGTACGCGACGACGGTGCTCGGAAGGCGCCGTACGCTTCGCGACATAAATTCCCGGAACGCCACCGCCCGCCAGGCCGCCGAGCGCGACGCCATCAACACGCCGATCCAGGGATCCGCCGCCGACCTCATCAAGGTCGCGATGGTCAAGGTGGACAGGGCGCTGAAGGCGAGAAACCTCCGTGCGAAGATGGTGCTGCAGATCCACGACGAACTGGTCTTCGACGCTCCGCTCGAGGAGGTCGACGAGGTCAAGGAGCTCGTCCGCCGCGAAATGACGACGGCGCTTGACTTCGGAGTTCCGCTCGATGTCGGAATCGGCGTCGGCCCCAACTGGCTCGATGCGCACTGAGGACAGGCGGCATGGCGGCAAAATGGTATAATATCCAAAAAGCACGATGCGATTGACAGCTACTATAGCGCTGGCCGTAACGGCGGCGTTTGCAATGGCCGAGGGGGACAAGGTCTCTGACGGCGTGCTGTGGAACGAGGGTGTGGACGCGTATCGCGACGGGGACGCCGCGAAGGCGCTTTCCATCCTGCGTCCGCTGATGTCCTCCGAGACCCACGGTGCGCGCGCGGCGGAGGTCGTCGCGAAGCTCGAGTACGACGCGGCGCACGACCTTGCGAAGTCCAATACGCTCGAGCATCTCGAAAGGGCGGCGGCCGCGGCGCAGCAGGCTCTCAGGAGCGCGCCCGAGGACAGGCGCGCGAACGACAACTTCACGAGGGCGACCGACGGACTGAAGGAGCTCAGGGAGACGACGCGCGTCAACAGGCTCATCGAGGACGCGCAGGGGAAGGATCCGTCGCAGGCTCTGCGGACGGCGATGGACGACGCGCGCAGGATCCTCGAGCGCGCGAAGAAGCCGTTGAAGGCCGGCGCGGCGGAAAAAATATCCGCCGCGGACGCGGACGAGGCGAAGCTGAAAGAGATTGCCGACGTGTGGATTCCGATCAAGGACCTTGTCTCGAAGAACGTCACCAACGCGGAGGAGTCCGCCGCGTTCGCGGCAAAGCTCGAAGAGGCGCGCGCCGCGACTCTTGCCGCGGCGAAGAGGCTCGGGGACCTCGATCCGCACGCTTCGGATTCCGTCGCCATGACCGAGGATGCGCTGAACGGGTGCTACAAGATCTTCGCCATGCCTCCAGAGACGCTTGGCGAGTGCCTCGTATCGCAGTCCAATTCGTGGGCCGGCGCGGAGCGCGTGACGCTGCGTCCGTGGAACGAGGATGCGCTTGGATACGCGAAGTCGTTCCGTGCGAAGTTCGACCAGTGGGCGGAGCAGTACCGGCAGCAGGCCCAGGCGAACACGAACATGGTTCCCCTTTCGGCGGAGGCCTGCGAGAAGATCAGGAAGCTTGCGGAGAGGCTCGAGACGGAGCAGACCGAGGCGATCAGGGATCCGTCCAGGGAGAAGGACGCGAAGGCGCTCGGGACGATCCGCGAGATCATCAGCCTGATGCCCGTCCCGCCTCCGCAGCAGAACCAGCAGCAACAGCAGCAGGATCAACAGCAGCAGCAGGATCAGCAGCAGAAGCAGCAACAGCAGCGGCAAAAGGACAATCAGCAGCAGCAGAGCAAGGACGACGGGCAGGACCGGCAGCAGCAGGACCAGCAGCAGGACCGACAGGAACAGAAGAAGGACGAGGCCGCGAAGGAGTCCGAGGAGAAGACTCCCGAGGAAAAGGAGGCGGAGTCGATATTGCGGCGCATCCAGGAGAAGAGCGACGAACACGAGGACGCGAAGCGCCGCGCGATGGGCGAACGGCGCGCCACGAGGGACTGGTAGGAAAGGAGCCGACAGATGAAGGTAGTCGTAGCATGCGGAGGCACGGGCGGACACGCGTTCCCCGGGCTCGCCGTCGCGGAGGAGCTGAAGAAGCGGGGACACGAGGTGGTCGTCTGGGACTCCGGACGGGACGTCGAGTCGAGCGTGATGCGCAGGTGGGACGGTCCGCTGTTCTCCACCGGCGCGAAGCAGCTTTCGATAAGGAACGTCTTTTCGATCATGTCCTCGATCCTGCGATGCAAGCGCGAGATGAAGAGCGAGAAGCCCGACGTCCTTCTCGCGATGGGCAGCTACTCGTCGCTTCCGCCTGTCCTTGCGGCGCACAAGTACGGCGTCCCCGTCGTGCTCCACGAGGCGAATACGGTCCCGGGCCGCGCCGTCGACTTCCTTTCGAGGTACGCGAAGGTCGTCGCGATCAGCTTCGACGTCACGGCAAAGTACCTTCCCAGGGCGCGGACGGTGAAGACGGGACTCCCCGTGAGGAACTCGATAGCGACGGGCCGGCGCTTCGGCGAGATTCCCGGGAATGCGTTCGTCGTGTTCGTGACCGGCGGCAGCCAGGGCGCGCACCGGGTCAACGAGCTGGCGAGCGAGGCGCTCGTGAAGGTCTACAGGGAGATTGCAGGACGCGGATCCGGCGCGAGGCCGCTTTCAATCATACATCAGACGGGCGAGCGGGACGAAGGGTCGGTCATAGCGACGTACATGGAGGCGGGGATCCCCGCACGCGTCCACGCGTTCGAGAACGAGATGGCGGACGCCTTTGCGTCCGCGGACCTCGTGATCGCGCGCGCAGGCGCGTCCACCTGCTTTGAGCTCGCGGCATGCGGCAAGCCCGCGCTCCTGATTCCGCTTCCGACGGCCCTCCGCAACCACCAGCATTTCAACGCGGAGGCGTTCGTCGCGTCCGGCGCGGCGGACGAAGGCGTCCAGGAGAATCTTTCTCCGTCGCAGATTGCGCGCTACGTCATTGCCAAGTACGACAAGCCGGAGCGTCTTGCCGAGATGCGCGCGAAGATGCTCGCTCTCGCGACGCCGGACGCGGCGACGCGCGTCGCGCAGCTCGTCGAGGAATGTGCGCGGAGATGACGGAGCGAATCCTCGCACCGCTCAGGGGCGTGACGATACGCGCGTTCCGCGAGACGTTCGCGGTCCCGATTGCCGAAGCCGGATTCACCGAGGCGGTGACGCCTTTCATCACTGCGACCGGCAGGTTCGATCCGCTCAGGGACCGCGAACTCCGTCCCTCCTCCGCCGCCATCCGCCATCCGCCGTCTGCCGGCCATTCCCTCGTCCTCACCCCGCAGTTCATAGGGAAGGATCCCGCGGCGCTGAAGTTCTGCCTCGAGCGGGTGAAGTCGGCCGGATATTCGACGGCGGACCTCAACTGCGGATGTCCGTTCCCGATGGTAAGGAACAAGGGGCGCGGCAGCGGGCTTCTCCGGACTCCCGACGTCCTCGCGAGGATGCTGGAGACGGGATGCGAGGCGATGGGCCCCGGGAAGTTCTCGATGAAGGCGAGGCTCGGAGTTGACCGTGCGGACGAGCTTCTCGGGCTCATGAAGGTCGTCAACGAGTTTCCGCTGAGGTTCCTGACTGTCCACGCCCGCACCGCCAGGCAGATGTACGGAGGCGAGTGCGACAAGGAGGCCTTCAAGGCGATTCGCGACGCGGCCAGGATGAAAGTCGTGTACAACGGGGACGCAGAGCTCGGGTATGCGGACGGCGACGTGATGATCGGCCGCGGGTTCGTCCGCGCCCTTGGCGAGCGCGAGGACATAGGCGAGCTGATGGACGGTTATCTCGAGTGTTCGAGGGTGGAGCTTGACGGGAGCGAAAGCGCAGTTCTGGGGCGCATCAAGGAGCTTCTGTCGTACTGGAAGGGCCTCCGCCGCTGGCGTGGCCGCTGGGAGGTGGGGAAGCTCGCGCGCAACCTGGACGAAATTCGCGTGTGGCGGTAAAATATGGTATAATGTGCGAACTATGAACAAGAACATAGTTTGCATTGGCGCCGGCTACATCGGCGGTCCCACGATGGCGGTTGTCGCCATGATGAATCCGGATCGCAAGGTCGTCGTCTGCGACATCGACGCAAAGCGCATAGCAGCATGGAATTCGAAGAAATACGAGCTGCCCATATATGAACCGGGGCTCGTCGACGTCGTCAGGTCCGTCCGCGGCAGGAACCTTTTCTTCACGACCGACATCAAGAAGGCGGTCAAGGAGTGCGACATAGTCTTCGTCGGAGTGAACACGCCGACCAAGATGTTCGGACGCGGCGCGGGAAGGGCCAGCGACCTGCAGTTCTGGGAGGCTACGGCGCGCGAGATAAAGGTCTGCGCGGAGGGGGACAAGATCATCGTCGAGAAGTCGACGCTGCCCGTCCGCACCGCGGCCGCGATGTCCGCGATCCTCAACGACCACGCGAAGCACGAATTCATCGTCCTTTCGAATCCGGAGTTCCTGGCCGAAGGCACGGCCATCAACGACCTGCTCAGGCCCGACCGCGTCCTTATCGGAGGCCCCGACACCGCCTCCGGCAGGGCCGCGGTGGCGCAGATCTGCGACATCTACGCCGGCAAGGGCGGACGCTGGGTCCCGCGCGAGCGCATCCTCACGACGAACGTGTGGTCCGCGGAGCTCTCCAAGCTCGCGGCGAACGCGATGCTGGCGCAGAGAGTCTCGTCCATCAACGCGCTCGCCGGGCTCTGCGAGGCGACGGGGGCGGATGTCGACGAGGTCGCCCGCGTGATGGGCACCGACCACCGCATCGGGCCTGAGTTCCTCAAGGCGGGGCCCGGTTTCGGCGGCAGCTGCTTCAAGAAGGACGTCCTAAACCTCGTGTACCTCTGCGAGATGTTCGGCCTCCACACCGCGGCCGAGTACTGGACCGGCGTCATCAAGATGAACGACCACCAGCAGGCCCGCATCGTATCAAGGCTCTTCAAGGAGATGTTCAACACGCTCGCCAACAAGAAGATCGCGATGTTCGGCTTCGCGTTCAAGGCGGATACGGGCGACACGCGGGAGACGCCGGCCGGATACGTCGCGAGGCTTCTCCACGAGGAGCACGTCAGGCTCGTCATCACCGATCCGAAGGCGATGGAGAACGGCAGGCGCGACCTCGCGGACCTCGACGGAATCGCATGGGAGAGGAATCCCTTCAAGGCGGCGAAGGATGCGGACGCCGTCCTTCTCATGACAGACTGGCGCGAGTATCCGGCACTCGACTGGGCGAAGATCTTCAGGTCGATGCGCAAGCCGGCGCTCGTCTTCGACACCCGCAACTGCCTCGACGCGAAAGCGCTGAGGAAACTCGGGTTCAAGGTTCTCAACATCGGCAAGTAAAGGCAAGACAGGAACAGGCAAAATGGATCTGACCGCCATAGTAAAGTCGGCATTCGAGAAGGCGTTTCCGGAAGAGGACTTCACGTCGGTGCGGGTCGTGCCGGCGACCGACCCGAAGTTCGGCGACTACCAGTGCAACGACGCGCTGAAGTTCGCGAAGAAGATGCGGATGAATCCGCGGGAGTTCGCGGCGAAGGTGGTCGAGAACCTCGACAGGACGAGCTTCGAGAAGGTGGAGGTCGCGGGTCCCGGGTTCCTCAACCTCACCGTCTCCGCCGACTGGCTCGCCTCCGAGCTCGCATCTTTCGCGAAGGCTTCGCACTGCGGAATTCCGCAATCCGGCTCGGGCAGGAAGGTCGTCATCGACTACTCGTCGCCGAACGCCGCGAAGCAGATGCACATCGGCCACATACGATCGACGGTCATAGGCAACGCGATAGACAGGATATTCCGCGCGCTCGGATACGACGTCGTCGCCGACAACCATCTCGGGGACTGGGGAACGCAGTTCGGAATCCTCATCAAGGGCTACCGCGAATGCCTGACGGACGACGAGCGCGCGAACCTCACGGTCGCGAACCTCGAGAAGTGCTACGTCCTCTCCGCCGCGAAGGCGAAGGAGGAGGACGGCGTCTGGAAGGACGCGTGCAAGGCGGAGCTCGTGAAGCTGCAGCAGGGCGACGCGGAGAACCTCGCCCTCTGGAAAAGGTTCATCGACATCTCCATCGCGGAGTTCGACAGGATGTACGCGAAGCTCGGGGTGAAGTTCGACACATACCGCGGGGAGTCCTACTACAATTCGATGATGCCGGCGGTGGTCGAGCGCCTGGAAAAGGCCGGTCTCGCGGAGGAATCCGAAGGCGCGCTCGTCGTCAAGTTCGAGGACGAGAGGCTCGGCGTCGCGATAGTGCGGAAGTCCGACGGCGGATTCAACTACACGACCAGCGACCTCGCGTGCGTCGAGAGCCGCGTGAAGGACTACGATCCGGAGCGCATCATCTACGTCACGGACGACCGCCAGCAGCTCCACTTCAGGCAGTTCTTCGCGATATGCGCGAAGCTCGGCTACACGACAAGGCTCGTGCATGTTCCGTTCGGACTCATGAGCTATCAGGGCAAGGCGATCTCGACGCGCGAGGGGAACCTCATCAAGCTGGACGATCTCCTCGCGGAAGCCGTCCGCCGCGCCAAGGCGATCGTCGCGGATCGCGTCCCGGAAGGCGTGGACGTCGACGAGCTCGCCGAGGCGATAGGCTACGGAGCCGTCAAGTACGCCGACCTCTCGCACGATCCCGCGACGGCCATCGACTTCAACTGGGACAAGGCGCTGGCGCTCGAGGGCAACTCGGGTCCGTACCTCCAGTACGCCTACGCGCGCGTCCAGTCGCTTCTCGCCAAGGCCGACGAGTGTCCAGAAGCCCATGATCGGCGGCCGACGGCCGGCGGCTTCAAGGTGACGGAGGCGGCGGAGAAGAGGCTTGCGCTGCATCTGCTCGAGTTTCCGGGAGCGGTGGTGCGCGCCGCCGAGGCCTACAAGCCGAGCGTCCTTGCGGACTACCTCTTCCAGACCGCGCAGCTTTACTCGACGTTCTACCAGACGTCTCCGATCCTGAAGAGCGAGGAGCCCGTCCGCTCCGCGCGTCTTGCGCTGTGCGCGCTCTTTGGCGAGGTCCTCGGGACGGGACTTCATCTTCTCGGCATCAGGACGCCAAACCGAATATAGGGGCGCGACCGGAGTCAGCGCACATGAAGGACATCGCCGTACTGATTCCGGCCTACAATCCCGACGGGAAGCTGCCGCCTCTCGTCGAGCGGCTGAGGGACCGCTTCGACCATGTCCTTGTGGTGGACGACGGATCGACGGAGGGGAGGGAGGTGTTTCCGGCGATAGCTCCGCGCGTGGACAGGATACTCGTCCACGAGAGGAACCGCGGGAAGGGCGCGGCGATCAAGGCCGGGCTTTCGCACATAATGGAGGCGTATCCCGACGTCGCCGGGGTGGTGACCGCGGACGCTGACGGACAGCACCGGATCGAGG
>JAFONM010000009.1 GCA_017418445.1 Kiritimatiellia bacterium | reverse complement strand
CGATGCCAGGAACGACCACCGTATCGCGATGGCCGCGGCGATTCTTGCAACCGCCGCGGACGCGCCGACGATAATCCATTCGCCCGGATGCGTCCGCAAGTCGTATCCGTCCTTCTGGTCGGACTTCCACCGTCTTCAGGGAAACAACAAGTGCATGAAGAATGCATGAGGGAAAAACTCGCCAGCAGGATAGGGTTCATCTTTCTTTCCGCAGGGTGCGCCATCGGCCTCGGCAACGTCTGGCGCTTTCCCTACGTCGCGGGCAGGAGCGGCGGCGGATGGTTCGTCGCGCTCTATCTCGTCTTCCTCGCACTCATCGGAATCCCCATCCTCGTGATGGAGTTCGCCGCCGGGCGCGCCTCACAGCGGTCCATCGCCGGACTCCACGCCGCGCTGACGCCGGAGAAGAAGCCGTGGCGCGTTCACGGGGCGGCCGGCACGGCGGGCACGGTCTTGCTGATGATGTTCTACACCACCGTCACCGGATGGATGCTCGTCTACTTCTGGAAGATGGCAGCCGGCGTCTTCGGCGGAATGGATTCCGCCTCTGTGGGCGCTGAATTCGGCTCCATGCTCGGCGACTGGAGGATCCAGACGGCGGCCATGCTCGCCGTCACCCTCGGCGCGGCGGTGGTGTGCGCCGTCGGACTCCAGAAGGGCCTTGAGCGCGTCACCAAGTGGATGATGGCGAGTCTGCTGGCGCTCATCGTCGTGCTCGCCGTCAACAGCGTCTTGCTGGAGGGGGCGGGCGAAGGTCTCAAGTTCTTCCTCGTCCCTTCGCTCTCGCGGATGCGGGAGATCGGGGTGGCGAAGGTCTGCACGGAGGCGATGAACCAGGCGTTCTTCACCCTGTCGCTGGGAATCGGAGCGATGGCGATCTTCGGCAGCTACATCGGCAAGGAGCGGACGCTTTTCGGCGAGGCGGTGAACGTGTGCGTACTCGACACCGTGGTCGCGATCTCCGCCGGACTCGTCATCCTGCCCGCATGTTTCGCCTATTCGGTAGAACCGGGACAGGGTCCGGGACTCGTCTTCGTCACCCTGCCGAACGTCTTCAACCACATGCCCTGCGGGAGGCTGTGGGGTTCGCTTTTCTTCGCGTTCCTCGCCATCGCCGCGCTGACCACCGTCCTGGCGGAATTCGAAACGATAGTAGCCTGCATTCGCGACTGCACCGGATGGCGCCGTCCAAGGACCTGCATCGTCGTGGCGGCAGGACTTACGGTTCTGGCGTTGCCGTGCATCTTCGGTTTCAATCTATGGTCGGACTTCCATCCGCTGGGGCCAGGCTCCAACGTTCTCGACATCGAGGATTTCATGGTCAGCAACGTGCTTCTTCCGCTCGGCGGCATCGCCTTCGCGCTCTACTGTTCACACCGCTACGGATGGGGATGGCGCAGCTTCGTCGCCGAGGCCAACACGGGGACGGGGCCAAAGATTCCATGGAGTGCGGGGATTTTGAGGATCTACTGCGGGTACGTGCTGCCGCTGGCGGTGTCTGCGATCTTCGTCGTCGGCATGCTGGAAAAATTTCACATAGGGGGATTCTAGATGGCTTACTATACGGAGACGGCGGATGGCGTGGTGATCAACGTCAAGGCTCAGCCACGTTCCTCGAAGAGCGGAATCGACGGGCTTGCCGGCGACGCAGTGAAGGTGAGGATCCGTTCCGCGCCTGTCGACGGCAAGGCGAACAAGGAGCTGGTAGAGACCATTGCCGACGCGTTCGACCTTCCGAAATCCCGAGTCGAATTCAGGAGCGGCGAGACGTCGAAGCAGAAGAGGATTCTTCTGCGTGGGATTTCCGCCGCAAATGTCGAATCGATCATGGCGGCAAAAAATGAAGATTGAAACAATCGTGTTGACGGCATCGGCGGCTGCAACGGCGGATCACCGTTTCATCATCGACGTGACGGCCTTGCGTGCGGTGGCGAAGGCGAGAGTCAGGTTGTAGCCGCCCGTCGGGCCGTCCACGTCAAGGACCTCGCCTGCGAAGTAGAGTCCGGGAACGAGCCGCGATTCCATCGTGTGCGGATCGACATCGTCCAGCGACACGCCGCCTATCGTGACGATCGCCTCCTTTACGGGACGCGGCCTCAAATTGCGGAGCTGCAGCCTGCTGCGGTCGAACCAGACCTCGAGGACGAAGTCGTGCAGCTTCGCGTGCTCGATGAAGCGCTGGCAGTTGTAGACCGCGGCGCCGGAGAGACCGAACGATTCGCAGTCCACCTCTCCGCGGTGCTCGAAGAGCGTGCGTCCGTCGGGCGAAAGCACCTTGGCGCGGCCGTCCTCGAAGCGTCGGCCCGCCAGCCGGACGACCTTCGGATCGTTCGTCTCCATTCCGATGAGTCCCGGGCGGAATGGGACGATGCGGTGTCCGAGGTCCCGCGCGAACTTCTGTCCGTCGCCGACCGACCCCGTCTTCGGATAGCTTACGCCGCCGGTCGCGACCAGGACGTTTTTCGCCGCGAGCGAGAAGTTCTTCGTTTCGACGACGAATCCGGGGTGGATCGCCTTTACGGGACAGTTGGTGACGATCGGGACCTCCTCGTCGCGGAGAAGGTCTCCGAACGCATGGACGATGGTCGCGGCCTTGCCGTCCGCCGGGAACATCCGTCCGTCCGCCATGCGGCGAAGCGGGACGTTCAGCGACTTGAAGCCCTTGACGATGGAGCGCGGCGGACACTCGCGGATCGCCTCCGAGACCCAGTCCGCGATGCGCCTCTCGCCGAGGTCCGCGAGGAACTGGTCGGCGGATATGTCCTTCGTGAAGTTGCAGCGTCCGTTCGCGGTCATCAGCACCTTCGAGCCGAGCCTGGCCTTGCGCTCGATGAGAACGCAGTTCACCCCGCTCTCCGCCGCCACGGACGCCGCGAACATACCTGCGGCGCCTCCGCCTATTATCGCAAGTTCCACTGGATTCGTCATACAGGGAGATTATATCAAATTTTGCGTACGGGGGTTTAACTCGCGCTTGCGCTTCATAAAAATATTTAGTATAATTCTCGTCAACACTTGGGGAATTTTCAATAGATCGAACCAAACAAAAAGAAAGGAAAACATAGGTATATGAACGTTAGTCGTCGTAACTTCCTGTTAGGCTCCGCGGCTGTCACGGGATTCTCGATGTTCGGAGGCTGCAGTCTCTTCAACGGACCTGTCGCCAAGGTCGCCCGCGGTCAGAAGATTCGCCTCGCCGTTTGCGGCATCATGGGCAAGGGCTTCACCGACTGGCTGCCGATGATCCAGAGCGGACTCGCCGAGATTGTCGCGTGGTGCGACGCCGACACCGCGATGCGCGACAAGGCGCTCGGCAACATGTCCCAGGCGAAGTTCCAGTTCCCGGGCTTCGACTTCGACAAGCTTTCGAAGGTTCCGTTCTACACCGACTACCGCCAGCTTCTCGACAACTGCGCGAGGCTCGGCGTTCACGCCATGACGGTTTCGACTCCGGACCACACGCACGCCCCGGTCGCCATCGCGGCGATGAAGCAGGGCATCCACGTCTACGTCCAGAAGCCGCTCGTGAGGACGCTTTGGGAGAACGACTACTTCAAGCGCACCGCCAAGGAATACGGCGTCATCACGCAGATGGGCAACCAGGGCTCCGCCGCCGACGGAATGCGCCGCGGCGTCGAGGTCCTCCGCTCGGGAATCCTCGGCGAGGTGAAGGAAGTCCACGTCTGGACGAACCGTCCCGTGTGGCCGCAGGGCAAGGGCGCGGCGGACGCGACGCTCGGCGCGGCCGATCCGATTCCCGCCGGCTTCAACTGGGACGCCTGGCTCGGCCCGGCAAAGGACCGTCCGTTCAAGGGCAAGTACGGCGAGGGCAAGAAGGGCTACGATCCGTGGAACCTCTGCTCCAACGTCTATCATCCGTTCAGCTGGCGCGGATTCCTCGACTTCGGCTGCGGCGCCTTCGGCGACATGGCCTGCCACACGATGAACCTTCCGTTCCGCGGACTCGAGCTCGAGAACATCACGAAGGCCGAGTGCAAGATGATCGAAGACTTCAACGACATCGCGTATCCGATGAAGTCTATCGTCGAGCTCACCTACGCGGCGCGCGACTCGAAGGCCCGTCCCGGCGTCAGGCTCCCCGAGGTCAAGCTCACCTGGTGGGACGGCGGCAACGACAAGATCAACCACAGGCCTTCCCCCGACCTCATGCCGCAGGTCGTCGCGAGCCTCGGCAAGGTTCCGGTCACCGGCTGCCTCGTCGTCGGCTCCAAGGGCATCCTCTGCTCCACGAACGACTACGGCGGGCAGTCCTTCATCGCCCTCAACGACGAGAAGAAGGTCCTGGACATCTTCGACCATCCCGCGTGCAAGGACATCCCGACCACGCTTCCGCGCTGCAAGAAGGCGGCCGACGACGACAAGAACGTCGCGGTCTCCGGAGGCGGCGCCGCGGCGGTCTCGGTCGACGGACACTACACCGAGTTCCTCACCGCCATCCTCGAACAGGGACCGACGTTCGAGGAAACGAACTCCCGCTGCTATTCCGACGTGGACTTCTCCATTCCGATCATGGAGGGCATCCTCTGCGGCGTAGTCGCCCAGCGCATTCCGATGACGGTTCTCAACTGGAATTCGAAGGCGCAGAAGTTCGACAGCGCGCAGGCAAACGCCCTCATAAGGCCGTACCTCCGCTCCGGATTCACGTTCTGATGACAGCGGAACAGTCCTGAAAGGCGCCCGCGGGAACATTGTCCCGCGGGCGCTTTCGTCTCGAATATGGTATAATATTCCTACCCAAATCAAGAGACAAAAAACATGACAAAAAATGCTATCGCGGCGTTTGCGGCGTTTGCCGCGGCGGCGGTGTTCGCAGAGGACGGGACGAACCTTCTGGAGAAGGCGTCGGACGTTTCCTTCGACGCCGGAGCAGATCTCCGGATACGGCAGGAAATCATCCACAACGCCCCTCAGGTGCCGGGCGGCATGGTGGGGCGTCCCGGAGTGTATCGCGGAAAGACGATCAATCACATCAGGTTCCGTCCGCGAGTCTGGTCCGAAATAAAGGCCGGAGAGCATTTCCGGCTCTATGGCAGGCTTGCCGACGAATTTCGCGCCCCGATAACGGGGTCGGGCAATGCCAACAACTGGCCGGGCGAGGTCGTCGTCGACAACCTGTATCTCGACGGAGTCGGACTCTTCAAGGACACGTTCGGATTCCTCGACAGCGTCGACTTCAGGATCGGCCGCCAGGACATCTACAACCTCTACGGACTCAAGCACATCTTCTTCGACGGAACTCCCGGCGACGGATCGAGGTCGCTCTACGCGGACATGGTCCGCATGGGGCTCGCCTTCTCCGAAGATACGCGGCTCGACTTCTTCGCGATGCTCAACAAGGACCGCGAGTACATGCGCTTCGGTACGAACCGGAGCCGCTACGCCAACCAGCTCTCCGGCATGGGCGGCAACGACACCGAGATGGACGACTGGGGCTTCGGCACGGTGTTCAGCTCGAATGTCGGGTTCCTGGACTACCAGCTCTTCTGGATACAAAAGGACGAGGCGAGCTTCCACCGCAAGGGCGTGAAGCATCCTCGCCGCCAGATCAACCTGCTCGGCACCAAGCTCGTCCCGCACTGGACCAGGAACCTTTCGACGCCCGTCGAGGTCATGGCCCAGGTCGGCGAGAACGGATGGGACGAGTCGATGTCCGCCTACGCCGGCTACGCAGGAGTCGAGTGGAAGGACAACGAGGCGAAGAAGGGCGAATGGAAGCCATACGCCTCCGCGGGGGTGCTCCTCCTCTCCGGCGACAAGGACGCCGGCACGGAGGATGGCGGACGCCATGCGTGGGATCCGATGTGGTATCGCGCGATCGACGCCGGCGAGATGTTCCTCTACGGATCAAACTACGCCGTCGCGTGGTGGTCCAACCTCATCGACGTGAAGGGCGTCTGCGGAATTGAATTCGGACGGAATCACGGTGTCAAGCTTACCGCAGGACCCATGTTCGCAGAGACCAAGGACGGACTCGGTGGAGGCGACGGGGCATACAAGGGCTTCTATTCGCAGGCAAGGTACGACTTCCCGATCTGGACGGCGGAACGCGACAGGGGCGAGCGCTTCGAGGTGTGCGCGCACGTCGTCGGCGAATGGTTCAATCCGGGAGACTACTACGCGACGGACAAGCCGGCATACTACGTGAGATGGCAGATAGAATTCAGATTCTGAGAGACGCCTACAACGCGTACGTCGACACCTTCCGCGGCGAAGACGGGAGGCTGCACGCTCTGTCGCAGCTCAAGCTCGTCCATACTGCCGGCGTAGTGGACGTCGCCAGGAGGATCGCGGCCGGCGAGGGCTTCGACGCGAAGACGTCCCTCGCGTGCGAGGCGGCGGCGCTTCTGCACGACACGGGCCGGTACGAGCAGCTCAGGCTCTACAACACCTTCCGGGATTCCGATTCCGTGGACCACGCCGTCTTCTCCCGCGACATCGCGAAGGAGAAGGGCTGGCTCGACGACTGGCCCGAGGACGAGAGGAACGCGATCCTGACGGCCGTCCTCGTCCACAATCGCCGCGACATCCCGTCCGACGGCATGGACGCCTTGACGCTCACCTGCTCGCGGACCGTCAGGGACGCCGACAAGATCGACATATTCCGCGTCCTCGAGAGCCAGGTGAAGAACACCGACTGGCGCCGTGACAACCGCGCATTCTGGAATCTCAAGACCGAGGCGCCGCCGAATCCGGCGGTCTGCCGGGCGATACGCGAGCGCCGTCCGGTCGACTACCAGGCGATCACGTGCCTCGCGGACTTCGTGCTCATACAGGTGGGATGGATGATCTCCGGCCTCGAATACGCGACCTCGCGCCGAATCTGCGCCGAACGCGGACATCTCGAGTTCCGCAGGCGCTTCATGCGCGAACTCACCGACGATCCGGCGATCGACGAACTCTGCGACATTGCCGCGAAGACACTTTCCCCAAGGATATGATACGAGACAACTACATACAGTCGGCGAAGCTCATCGCGTCCGCGAAGCGAATCCTCATTTCGGGACACCTGAGTCCGGACGGCGATTCGCTCGGGTCGATGATCGCGATGGCGAAGCTCCTCACGAACGCCGGCAAGGAGGCCTTCGCCACGGCGGACCACAACGCCCTGGGCAAGCCCGGATTCCTTGACGGAGCCGAGAAGCTGATCCACACGAGAAAGCTCCGCCGCCAGAAGAAGTTCGACCTCTTCATTGCCGTCGACTGCTCCGGATTCGACAGGATGCCGCCAGAGGTGATGCCTGTCGCAGAGGGGCTCCCCACGATCTGCATCGACCACCATGTGACGAATGCGGGCACGTTCGGCGACGTGCAGCTGGTCGATCCTGGTGCGTCCAGCGCCGGCGAAATAGTGTGGCGGTTCGCGAAGTGGATGGAGTGGAGGCTCGACCGCGAGATCGCAGAGGCGCTATGGGTCGCGATCGTCACCGATACGGGACGTTTCGCCTACGACATGACAAGGCCGGGGACGATGCGTGCGGCGGCGGACATTCTGAAGCACGACGTCAGGACCTCTCTCATCAACGACATCATCTACGGAACCTTCTCCCGCAAGGCGGTCGAGCTCAAGCGGCTGGCGTGGCGCTCGCTCCACGTCTGGAAGAACCGCAAGGTGGCCGAGGTCTCCCTTGACCGGGACGACTTCAGGGCCGTCCGCGGGACGAAGGCCGACGCCGAGGACATCATAGAGATTCCCCGGTCGGTCGTCCGCAACGAGATTGCGCTCTTCTTCTACCAGATTCCAGACCGAACCAAGGAGACCCGGTGCTCGATAAGGACGCGCGGAGAATGGGACGCGACGGTCCTCGCCGCGAAGTTCGGCGGCGGCGGACACCGCAGGGCCGCGGGATGCACGATAAGGGGGACGATGGGTTCCGCCAAGCGCAAGATGCGGGCGGCCGTAAAGGAGCTCCTGAAGAGCGCCTGCAGAAAGACGATGAAGATACCGCCGATCGTCATCCCCGACATGACGTCTTCGTCCGCGGAGCCGCCGAAGGCGGAAAAGGAGCAGTAGCGTGGCAGGCAGAGTCCTAATACTGACAGACGGCAAGGCAGGACACGAAAATCAGTCCAAGGCGTTCGCCCGCTCGCTCGGATGCGAAGCGGATGTCGTGGAGATACACTTCAGGTCCGCCGTCGCGAAGGCGCTCAGCTATCTCCTCGACCATGTCGGCGTACGCACGCTTGCGCT
>JAFONM010000060.1 GCA_017418445.1 Kiritimatiellia bacterium | reverse complement strand
GGCACATTCTCAACCTGGCGCGGTAGACTTACTAAGCTGTCGATATCCGGCATAAGCGCGCACGGAAATTGCTTGGTGAACAGTTTCGCAAAAGTCAGCTCTGCTATGATGTGCGCGCCTTCGGCGTTCGGGTGGATCTTGTCGCGTGCGAAGATTTCGTCCATCTTCTCGCGAAGCGGTTCCTGCATGTCGAGGCCAACGGCGTCCATCTTCTTCGCAACCGCCTCAAGGTCGGCCTGCATCAAAAACGGCTCGGGGCTACGGTAGAACTTCTGCCCTTCCGCGAGCGGCGAGAGCTTCGTCCAAATGGCGAACTTCACATTTGGGTTTGCCTTGCGATAGTCGTCAAGAAGCGCAAGGTAGTCGCTTTCAAACTGCCCGCGCTTCCGTCCGCCAGTGTATTCCTTGATATACTCGCCGTTGTCGTTGATGCCGAGATTGCAGATGACGATATCCGGCTTCCATTCGAGCGCCGCCTTGTGCTCGAGCATATAGCGGAAGCCTCGCTTCTCGCTGCCGCGCATCGAGTCAAGGTAGATGCCGCGTCCGGAGTTGCCGAAGTTGCGAACCTCGTACTTGCCCGGCTCGAATTCCTCGAGCATCTTCTGGAGCTGTGCCGGGTACGACTCTTTCGCACGGTCGGCAAGCCCAAGTCCGTACGTTATCGAGTCGCCGATACATGCGACCTTCGTCCCGGCGGCGAAAATCGCAGTCGACGCGAAGACGGCTGCGATTCCGATTAGTGTTTTAACTGTCGAGTTGTGCATATCGTGTGCGCCGATCATCCTCGGCGGGACCGGGCGAGCGTCGCGCGTTCGCGTAACTCGCCCTCGGTCAGGGGCGAGAGCCCCCTGGAACGCAGGTAGCGGACCGCCTTCAGGTATGCGACGCGCGCCTGCGCGACATCCTTCAGGGCCGCCGCGTTCTGGCGGGTTATGTAGTCGTTCTTCCAGCTTCCGTCCGGGGACTGGGTGCGGACCATCTCGTCGACCGCAGCAGGCGACGGCTCGTAGGCGATAGTATAGACGCCTTCGGCGAGGCGCGGATTCTCCGCGACGGGAGCCTTCGCGTTGAAGAGGGCTGCCGCAGCGATGAATGCCACCGCGACGGATGCGGCGACGAGCCAGCAATGGGGGGAGCGCCACGAGGGACGGCGGACAAAGGCGGCGACGGACTCGCGGCCTTCCTCCTCGAAGGGTTTCCTGAGTCCGGCGACCATGTCGCGGTAGGCGGGCCCGAGTTCGTTCAGCGTTTCTTCAAGATCTGCGTTCATCCAGCACCTCCTTCAGTTTCTTGAGGGCGTTGGACATGCGGGACTTGACGGTCCCGACGGGAATCGAGAGTATCTCCGAAATCTCCGCATAGGGGAGATCCTGGAACACTCCCAGCTCCACGACGTCGCGCAGGGGTTCGGAGAGCCGCGACACGGCCCAGCGGACGTCTTCCCTGGTCCCTGCCGGCGGCGGCTCAGCGTATTGCGGATGCTCCCTGCCCCACGTCTCCTCCCTTTTAGCCTTCCTTGTCTCGCGGCGGAGCGCGTCGAGGCGCACCTGCCGGGCCATCAGGAAGAGGAACGTCGACAGCCTGGCCGTCGGTCTGTATTGCGAACGGTACTTCCACAGCCGCAGGTACGTCTCCTGCACGAGGTCCTCGCCTTCAGAGTATGAAACGCCCTGGCGCCAGAAGAAGTTCAAAAGATTCTTTTCGAATTTTCTGGCCTCCGCGATGAGCGCCGCGCCGTCATTCTCCGGTTGCGGATTCGGGGCCTGGCCCGGGGCGGGACTATGGATCTGTTCCATCGACATGTGAATTGACCATCTTCGCGACCGCGGAGCGCTCCCTCATGGCAGGGTTCATGGAGACCGCCCAGACGAGGAGAAGTCCGCAGAAAAGTCCGAAGCAAAAACCGAATATCGCGTCCGACGGCTGGGAAAGCAGTTTGCTCACCGTCTGCTTCACGAGATACCGCGCCACGCCGAAGACGAGCATGAAGAGCACCAGCGCGACAAGGCCGCGAGTCCAAACCGATTCGAATCTCTGGAGAAACGTCGACCATCCAAAGAAGACCGACGAACCGGCGATCGCGAGTCCCGTGACGAAGGCGAAGACCCCGGAGAACCCCCTGAACAATCCCATGCCGGCAAGTATCACGGTGATCGCCGCAAGGACGTAGTCTGCAGGCAGCAGGGTCACGGCGGACTATTTCCTGGGAATGGAATTCCTGTAGCGGATGTACGCCTGAGCCGCCTGATTCTCGCCGTTCTTCTTCAGCGTGCGGACGAGTCCGTCTATGGCCGCCATGTTCGTGGGACTCGCCGCCACGGCCTTGGAATAGAGCGATGTCGCGACGGCGCGGCTGTCGAGCTTTTCCGCGAGGGCCGCCCCCGCGAGGAGCGTCGAAGCGTAGGTACGGAGAGACGACGCGTGGTTGTAGGCCTTGAGAGCCTGCTGTCTGCCGTACTTCGTCCTGTCTGTCTTCTCCCAGCATTCCGCGAGCCTGACCGCCGCGTCGTAGCAGAGGGGGTCCTCCTTGAGCGCGGAGTCGTAGGCGAAGCGCGCCTTGGTGTAGAGCTTCTTGGCGAAGAGCGCGTCGCCGCGCTTGAGCGCCGCTGCACAGGCGGATGGGTTGCGGCGGTCGGCTCCGGGAAGTTCCGCATGCCTCGCCGCGATTTCCGCCTTGAGCTTCGATATCCAGCCCTCGACCATCGCGACGTGGGGATCGTCGGACCCCTTCATGACGACCGCGTACTTCTCGAACTGCTCGAGCGCGGCCTGGAAGAACGCGTAGTTGTCCCTGTAGAGCATCCCCAGGTGGTAGAGGGCGGTCGGATTCCTCCTGTCGAGCCGGACGGCGTGCATGAACGCTGCGCGCGCCGTGTCGGCCAGCTCGCCGGGGGCGTTGGGGTCGGCGAGACGCGAATAGTCCACGAGTCCCCTGCCGGTCCAGCCGATGGACTGCACCTCCGCCGGAAGCGTCTCGTCGAACGCGAGGCGATTGTACGCCCTGATCGCCGCGGCCCAGTCCTTCGAAACCAGGGCCGCCTGCGCCTCCGACTGGATGTAGGCGACGGAGTTGGTGTCGCTCATGGCTTCTTCGAGAACGCCGTCGGTCGATGCCTGATCCGACGACCCGCATCCGGCGAGAGCGATTGCGCACACGCCGGCTGCGACGCACTTAAGCGCGTATGATAGCGAGGAATTCGTCACGCTTGGCCTCCATTGTTTCGGGTGTCTTGCCTTCGAGATTGAGCCTCACGAGCGGCTCGGTGTTCGACATGCGGACGTTGGCCCACCAGCCCTCCCTGTCCCACGCGTCGACGCTCACGCCGTCGAGTTCGAAGACGTGCGCCTTCTCGGAGTAGAGATCCTTGATCTTCGCGAGGACCTCTGCCGGCGGCGTAGCGGTCTTGGTGTTGATTTCGCCGGACTGCGAATACTTCTTCAGCGGGGCGACAAGCTCGGAGAGCGGCTTGTCGGACGCGGAGACGATGTTCGCGATCGCGTATGTCGCCATCGACGAGCTTTCGGCCGTGTAGTTGGCCTTGAAGTAGTAGTGCCCGGAAAGCTCTCCCGCGAAGATGGCGTCGTTCTGGCGCATCTGCTCCTTGATGAAGGAGTGCCCGACCCGCGACATCATCGGCTTGCCGCCGCCCGCGGCGATCGTCTCCTCCGCCATCTTCGTGGACCTGAGGTCGTAGAAGCACACGGCTCCGGGATTGGACTTGAGGAGATCCTGGGCGATGAGCGACGTGATGAAGTCCATCGGGATTATCTCGCCCTTCTCGTCGACGAAGCCCGCGCGGTCCGCATCGCCGTCGAAGGCGACGCCGAACGCGTACCTGCCGGGGGCCGCCTTGATCATCGCCTGGAGGTCCTTGAGCGTCTCGCGGTGGAGCGGATTCGCGTCGTGGTTCGGGAAGTCGCCGTCGTAGTCACCGTAGAGGTCGTCGTGCGCAAGCATCGTCTGGCCGGCGAAAGCGACGGATTCCGCGATGCCCATTCCGTTCGCGAAGTCCATCGCGACGCGGACGGGACGCGCGAGGTGGGCGAACTTCCTGACGTGCTCGCCGTAGGCGGCCGAGACGTCGACCTTCGTGATCCTGCCGACGCCGGTCGGAGGCTCGTGTCCGTCCATGGCGGCGACGAGCCTCTCGATGTCCTTGATGCCCGTCGCGCCCGAGATCGGCACGGCGTTCGCCCTGCAGAGCTTGCAGCCGTTCCACTCCTTCGTGTTGTGGGAGGCGGTGATCATCACCGAGCCGTCGGCCTTGAGGGAACCGTTCGCGAAATAGCTTATCGGCGTGGATGCAAGACCGATGTCGAGGACCTCCACGCCCTCGTCCACAAGCCCCTGCGCGAACGCCTCGAAAAGCGAATCCGACGACCTGCGGCAGTCCCTCGCGACGACGACCTTGCCGCCCTTCACGCCCGTGAACTGCGCATATGCGCGGGCAATCTTGTAGAAATCGGATTCGACAAGGTCCTTGCCGTAGACCCCGCGGATGTCGTATGCCTTGAAAATGCTCATTCGGGTTCCCTTCCTTCGTTTGTTACCTGCATATATTCTACCATATTTTCCGTCATTTGAGGACTCCGTCCTCCAGTGTCAGCGTACGGTCGCATATCGCAGCCGCCTCGCGCGAATGGGTCACCATGACGAGTGCGACGGACCCTTTCGAGAGGTCCGAAAGCATCTTCAGTATGTCCGCACCCGTCATCGCGTCGAGATTGCCGGTCGGCTCGTCTGCGAAGACGACCGCGGGATCCGTGACAAGCGCGCGTGCGAGCGCGACCCTCTGCCGCTCGCCCCCCGAAAGTTCGCCCGGAAGATGCTCCAGGCGGTCCGCGAGCCCCACCGACGCTATGAGTTCACCTGCGCGATCCCGCGCCGCGCGTCCCCTCACCTTGCCACGCGCAAGAGTCGGGAGGACGACGTTCTCGAGAACAGTCAGCTCGGGCATCAGATGGTATGACTGGAAGACGAAGCCGAAGTTGGCCGGCTTTCTGACCGTTCCCGAAGTCGGCCTGAGGAGCCCGCCGAGGATGTGGAGGAGCGTCGACTTGCCCGCGCCGGAGCGTCCCAGTATCGCGACCTTTTCCGCCGGTGCAACGGCGAGGTCGACTCCCTTGAGAACCTCGACAGGGGGCTGTCCCGGAATCCGGAAGCTCTTCGTAACGTCGATCGTCTCCACAATCGGGCCGCCCATCATTCGCCCTCCCTGTATTCGGCGCAGCTGTCCGCCGTCTCCCAGACCTTCACGGACGAGAGTCCCGGAATCTTCGCCCTGAGGTCGGAGAAGAACATCCTGGCGAGGTTTTCGGCCGTGGAGCGGAACGGTATCGCCACCGTGCGCATTCCGTGCCGCTCGACGACCTCTGCGATTTCGCGCTCGCCCTCGGACTCGGTATTGTATATGAAGGCGTGGTCGAAGCGGTCGCAGACGACTTCCGCAGCCATGCGCTTCAGGTCCTTGAAGTCGATCACCATGTCCCCCGTGGACCCTGGCTCCTGCGCGACGGAGACGTCCACGCGGTACGTGTGTCCGTGCAGGTTCTTGCAGAGCCCCGCGTGGTTCGTGAGTACGTGCGCCGCGTCGAAGCGGACCGTCTTCGTAACGGTTATCATTCCGCGCCCTCCGTCGTCATCGCGATGAATCGGTCCGGAGGCGGACACGGACGGAATGTCCTGAGGTCGATGAACGCATGGCGCGTAAAGCCCCTGGCGAGGACCTTCTCCTCGCCCTTCCTCCTGACCTCGCAGGCAATCTCCATCCGTACGCCCTTCCGGGACTGCACCCACGCCGATATCTCCAGGATGTCGTCGTACTTCGCGCTCGCGTGGTAGTCGCATTCCGCGTGCGTCACCGGGAGCCCGAACCCTTCCGCCTCGCACTCCCTGTACGTGTAGCCGCACGCGCGCATGAGCTCGTTGCGGGCCCGCTCGAAGAGAGCCAGGTAGTTCGCATAGTAGACGACGCCCATCATGTCGGTGTCCGCGTACGGAACGCGGTATTCGATCGTTATCTTCTTCATTTCGGCTTCCTTCCGCTCTGTCCCTTTCCCAGGAGCGAGTCGATCTCCGCCTGCGAGAGATCCCTCCATTCGCCGGGCTTGAGCTCGGGCGGGAGCCCGAAGGATCCCACGGCGACGCGCTTGAGCGACACGACTACGAGATGCGCCGCAGAGCACATGTAGCGGATCTGGCGCTTTCTCCCCTCGCCGAGGACGAACTCGAGCGTAGTGACGTTGTTCTCGGGCCCGGAGACGACCCTCACCGGAACAGGCCTCGTCATGTAGCCGTCAGGCATTCTCACGCTCCCGCGCAGGACGCGGAGCTTGTCGTCGTTCCAGCGCCCGGCGGCCTTGACCATGTACCTCTTCTCGTGCTCGTAGCGCGGATGCGTGAGCCTGAGCGTGAGGTCGCCGTCGTTGGACATGAGAAGGAGCCCCTCGCTCTCCTTGTCGAGCCTTCCGACAGGAACGAGCCTCTCGGGAATGCCCTTCACGAGGTCGGCGACCGTCTCGCCGCCGAACGGATCGTCCATCGTGGAAAGGACTCCCGCGGGCTTGTAGAGGACTATCGTGCGCTTCTTCTCGGCGGCGGCGACGGCCTTTCCGTCGACGGCTATCGCGGCCTTGGCGGGGTCGAACCGCGCGCCCGGCTCGCGGACGACGAGTCCGTCGACCGTGACGCGTCCCTCGGCGATCATTTCCGCTGCATGGCGACGCGACGCGACGCCCGCGTGCGAGAGTATGTTCTGCAGCCGCTCGAGCAGACCGTCGCCATCCTTCCTCTTCATCGTTTCCACGACGGGTATTATACCAAAAAATCGCGACAAGGCTCAGCGGTGCGGCTTGACAAGGTTGATCATGAAGCGGTCAGGCCCGGGCTTGCCGAGGTTCGGGGCGAGGTCCAGCGTCGACAGGATGATTTCGCCCTTCCCGCAGCGAACGCGCCCCACCATCGTCCCCATCTTGCAGTTCTCGCTCTGCCACGCGCCCATCACGAGCTCCTCGCCCTCGACAAGCAGCGCAAGGCGGTCCGGACTGGACGCAAGGGGCTCGTACGACTCGTCGACCGCGCCGCGTGACGGGAATCCGTCCAGAAGCGGATCCGGCCTGGCGAACGGCTGTCCGCCGAGCCACGAAACTCCGAGCCTGAAGAACCCGCGCGACCTGATTCCAGTCGCCTCCGAGACAAGATCCGCCCACTCCTCCGCGTGCTTCACGATGGCAACGCGCGTTCCGTCGGCCGCGGCATTCGCGAGAATCGCCGCGTCCCCTTCGCGGTCGCGCGGCCTGCGCGTCACGAGAATCACGTCCGCCCTTTCCTTCGATGCCGGATCGTATTTCGAGAACGGAATCCCGTGCGACTCGAGCCACGGAGCCAGTTCGTTCTTCTTTTCCTCGACAACGATGCGCCAGCCGTCGGGAAGCTTCGGAACAGAAGTGTCGTACGCCGTGACGAAGAACCGGCCCCTGGCGTCTTCCACGCCGTCAAGGCTGGCGCAGACGGCGTTTCGTCCGCCCGGCCCGACCCTGAAGCGCAGCCCCTCCGCGAGCAGCTCGCCGTAGACGTCCCCTCCCGTAACGCGCACGTCGCGGACGACGCGCTGCGTGCCGTATTCGACGACAAGGCGGTGCGGACCCTTCAAGCCCTTTTCGTTGATGATGTGCACGTCCACCGTGATTTCGTCGCCGACTCTCGCAACCGGCCGCGAATGGACGGCCAGGCGAAGCGGCGCATTATATGATGCAAGTATCCCGGGATCTCCCTTCGGATTCCTCATGACGTCGACGATTCCCGAGTTGTTTTCCACCGCCATCGCCTCCCATCCGTTCACCGCATATCCGTCCGCCGTGTCGCCCATGCGCATCAATTCGATGCGGCGACCCTGCTGCAGAAGCGCCTGGCCGCCCAGGTCGACGCAGAACGAGTCGAGCGTCGGATAGACTTCGCGGAGTCCCTTGCGGTCAAGGAAGCCGTCGACCTTCTTCGCCCACCTGCGGAAGACCGCGCCGTCCGTTCCGTCCCATCCCCGGCGGTCGAGCTCCTGGACGATCAGCGCGAGGCGGGGCGGGGCCGAGAATGCATTCTCCTCTCCCCAGTAGAGGATGTTGCCGCGGTCGGTCGAATAGTGGTAGTAGTTCGTCGGCGAGACGTATTCGTCCGCGGTCCAGGCGAGGAGCGGACCCTCCGCGTGGTGCTGGTCGCGCCATCCCGACATGTACAGCCCGCCGTCGTTCGCCCGCATGTGCATCTGCTGCAGGCTGTTGACGTCGCCCCATGCGCTCGTGAGCGTGACGTTCCTCGACGGGTCAAGCGCATGGACGAGTCCAAGGAGACCTTCGAGATGGGACCTTATGCCGTCCGAGAGCGGAGGACATCCCGTCCAGCTCTTCGGACCGAAGACGAGCTCGTTGATCAGATTCCAGTGAAACAGCGACGGATGGCTGCGGAAGGACTTCACCCAGCGTCCGACGCGCTCGGTGTTGATCTTCATCCCATGCTCAGAGCGGAGTCCGCCCTGGACCGCGCCAGGCTCGGCGTAGACGAGCAGTCCCTGCCTGTCCGCCTCCTCGAGTACAATCTCCTGTCCGTTGTGGCGATGGAACGATATCGCGTTGAGTCCGAGCGCCTTCGCCGCGGCTACCTCGCGCCGCGCATCCTCGCGTGACGGAACTGTTCCCGTTCCAAGGTACCATCCCCATCCGATGGCCGTCCGGATCACGATGCGCCTTCCGTTGAGACGAAGCACGGCGTTCGTTCCGATTCCCTCGGATGCAATCCAGCGGTAGCCGAACGTCCGCTCGAACGTGTCGACGATCTCCCCGTCCGAGTCGAGGATGGCGGTCGCCCTGTAGAGGTTCGGATGGTCGAGATCCCACAGCTTCGCGTTCGCATCCGCCACCTTCCGGGTAACGACAGTAAGACCCGGAGCGAAGTCGAGCTCCTTCGGATCGAGGCATTCCGGATCGGCGCCGTCCGGAGCGATTGCCAGAACGAAATTTCGCGCCGCCGTCCTGTCGCTGGCGTTCGTAACGGAGACGATGACGTTGACGGCGGTGACTTCGGGTGTGTTCTGGACGTAGACGTCCGTGATTCGCACTGCGTCGTGGATGCCCAGCCAGACGCGTCCCGTGATTCCGCTCATCGCGCGTCCGCCCGGGATCTCCGATCCGTCAGGCGCCGTCGCGGGCATGTAGTCGCGCCAGTCGTAGTCCCCGCCCGGCGGATTGTCGATCTTGACGACAAGCTCGTTGGCACCCTTCTTCGCGAAGTCCGTTATGTCGACTTCGTACGGCATGTCCGGCGCCTCGTCGTGGTGCACGAACCTCCCGTTCACGTACACGTCGGCAAAATAGCGCGTGGCCTCGAACCTGACGGTGATGCGCGAACCGGGACGCATGCCGGACTCCGGAATCTCGAACTTTCTCCGCCATGTCGACCTGCCGTGGAGCTTGAGCCATTCGCGGACGATCCACGACTCGTGCCGGCTGCCGTCCTTCTCCGGAGCCTCGTAGCCGGACAGGTCCGTGAAATACCGCTCGACGACGGACGGGACCGTCACGGCCTTCTCGACGCCGAGCGCCTCGCACGTCCAGCCGTCCCCCGAGAGGTCGACGTATTTTCCGAACGAAAAAGCGGCAAGGCCGAAGGACAGCACAAGGATCGCGTACCGGACGAGCAGTGTATGACGATTCATTTCTCCCCCTATTCGTAGCGCAGGCAGTCGATCGGATTCAGTTTGGAGGCACGATAGGCCGGGTAGAATCCGAAGAACATGCCGACAAAGGAGGAGAAGAGGAATGCGATCGCAGTCGACCCGACGCCGATAAGTATCGGCCAGCCCATGACCGCGCCGACCGTACGGGCGCCGGCGACGCCGAGGGCGACGCCGAAGGCCCCTCCCGCGGTAGCAAGGAAAATCGCCTCGAGGACGAA
This sequence comes from Kiritimatiellia bacterium, assembly GCA_017418445.1. Classification (GTDB taxonomy): domain Bacteria; phylum Verrucomicrobiota; class Kiritimatiellia; order RFP12; family UBA1067; genus UBA1067. Next base: position 6,079 of record JAFONM010000060.1, on the reverse strand, counting down.
CTGCGAGAGGATGGTCGCGGGGGTCGCTCCGATAGCCATGCGGAGCCCGATCTCCTTGATGCGCTCGGTGACGGAGACGAGCATTATGTTCATGATGCCGATGCCGCCGACGATGAGCGAGATCGCGGCGAAGATCGTGAGGACTATAGTCATGATTCCGGCGACGGATCCGATCGTCGCCATGATCTCGGTGGTGTCGCGCGTCTCGAAGTCGTCGTCCTGGTAGTCCGCGAGATGGTGGCGCTGGCGAAGGAGCGCCGTAATCTCCCTGCGCGCCTCCTCAACGTCGTCCATCGAGACGAGCGAAACGTTCATCATGTTGATGTTGTTGAACTTCGATCGGTTGAGGTAGCGCTGCACGCTCGTGTACGGCGCCATTATCACGTCGTCCTGGTCCTGACCCCAGTTGTTCGCGCCCTTCGGGCAGAGGACTCCGATCACCTTGTACGTCATCCCGCGGAGCCTGATCGTCTTCCCGACCGGAGTGTCGTCCCCTCCGAAGAGGTTGTCGACGACGGTCTTGCCGACGACGCACACGCGCGACGACGCCCTCTCCTCGTTTTCGGTCCAGAACCGCCCTTCGGCGATCTCCCAGTTGCTTATCGTCAGGATGTCGGTCGAGGCCCCCTGTACGTTGCCCGACCAGTTCTTCGAGCCGTACATCATCTGCACCGTCGAGCGCACGGACGGACTCACGCCCTGGACGATGTGCGCGAGCTCGTGCTTGACCGCCTCGGCGTCGCCCGCGGTCATCGTCTGTCCCTGGCCCATGCCGGACGACACTGCGCCGCGGCGGTTGCGCTCGGGGAACACCATCATGAGGTTGTTGCCCATCGACGAGATTTCCTTCACCATCATCGCCTTCGAGCCTTCGCCGATCGCCATGGCCATGATGACGGCGGCGATGCCCACGCCGATGCCGATGCAGGAGAGAACGGAACGCGTGGGATTGCGTCCGAGCGCCTTCACGGCGATCCTCACGACCATCACGAGGTTCACGAGAGCGCCTCCTTTACGAGCCTGGAGACCTCGTCGGTCGTCTTGCGCCGTCCGCCGTCCGCCTTGTCGTCCACCATCACGTGTCCGTCGCGCATCACGATGTGGCGCTTCGCGTACGCCGCGATGTCGTCCTCGTGAGTGACCATGACTATCGTTATCCCCTCGTTCGAGAGTTCCGTGAAGATGTTCATGATCTCGACCGAGCTCTTCGTGTCGAGGTTGCCGGTCGGCTCGTCGGCGAAGAGGACCGGAGGATTGTTCATGAGGGCGCGCGCAATCGCGACACGCTGCTGCTGTCCGCCCGAAAGCTGCGCAGGAGTATGGGATTCGCGTCCCTTCAGCCCCACGCGCTCGAGAAGCTCCATCGCGCGCCTGCGGCGGGCGGAATGCGAGAGCCTGCCCATGTAGAGGTCGGGGAGCTCCACCTGCTCCAGCGCCGTCGTGCGGGAGAGGAGGTTGAAGCTCTGGAATACGAAACCGAGCTTTTGGTTCCTGATCCGCGCGAGCTCCGTGCGGGTGCGGGAGGCGACCTCGATTCCGTCAAGGAGGTACGATCCCCTCGTCGGAGTGTCGAGACAGCCAAGGATGTTGAGCATCGTCGACTTGCCGGACCCCGAGGCGCCCATGATCGCGAGGAACTCGCCGTCGTCGACGGCGAGGGACACTCCGTCAAGCGCGTGAACCGGCTCGTCGCCGATCGCGTAGATCTTGTACATGTCCCTGATCTCTATCAGATGCGCCATCGTCAGTCAAGCAATGCGGAAAATCCAGAGACGCACGCAATCACTTCTTCGGCTCCGGGGCGGTGCCCTTCGTGCTGCGCTGCGGCGGCTTTGGCATGAACGGATTCCTGGCGTCGTCGGCGTCTGCGGCCTTTGAAACCTCATATCCGATCGCGGCGAAGCGTCCCTCGAGACTGTCGGCTCCGTCGCAGACGATCTGCGTGAACGAATCGTCGCTGACGCCCTCCGAAACAACCAGAGGCTCTATGTAGCCGGAGTCCGTGATCAGCCAGAGCTTGCGCCCCTTCTGAAGTTCGCCGAACTTTTCGCGATCTTCGTCCTTGGGACGGAAGCGGAACGCGGCGGACGACACGGCCACGACGTTCTCCTCCCGCGCAGTCTCGATCGAGAGCGTCGCCGTCATGCCGGGAAACAGCATCTCGTCGGGATTCTCCGCCTCGATGATCACCGGGAACGTGACGACGTTGCTCGTCGTGGTCGCGGCCTTGCGGATCTGCCTTACCCTGCCCTTGAACCTGCGGCGGTACGCGTCGGCGGTGAACGTGACGGTCTGGCCGACCTTGATGTTGCCGACGTCCGCCTCGGGAATGGTCGCCTCGATCCATACGGTCCTCAGGTCCTCCGCGATCGTCAGGACGGGAACTGCGTTGTATGACGAGACGACCGTCTCGCCCTCCTCCACCTTGCGGTCTATGACTATTCCGTTCACGGGCGAGCGGAGCGTGCAGTAGTCGAGGTCCGCCTTCGCCTTCTCGACGGACGCGGTGCTCTGCTCGACGCTCGCCTCGGCGCTCTTGATGTTCGCCTTCGCGCTCGCGACGGAGGCGACGGCTGCATCGTATGCCTGCTGCGCGTCGTCGAGGTCGGCGACCGGCGCCATGTTCTTCTCGACAAGAGCCTTCTTGCGCCTGAGCGTCTTCTCCGCGAGCGTAAGCGCCGCCTCCGCCTGCGCCAGGGAGGCCTTCCTGACATCCACGTTCGCCTGGTTGACATGCAGCTGCGCCAGCGCGCTCTTGTAGGTCGCGTCGTAGACGAGCGGATCTATGAGCGCGACGACCTGTCCGTTCGTCACAACGGAGTTGTAGTCCACGAAGAGCTTGAGGACCTTGCCGTTCACCTGGGCTCCCACGGGGATGCCCTTCGAAGTGTTCCGCGGCGTCACGGTTCCCGTCGCCTCGACGGTCCGGACGACGTCGGTACGGGAAATCGGCGCCTTTCTGAAGGAGACCCCGCCCTGCTTCTTCATGTCGCCGCAACCGGCGATCAGCGCGGACGCCGCAAGCGCGACAAGCCCTATGCAAGTTTTGGATTTCATGCTTGGTATTATATCCAAACGGCGGCATTGGAGTCAATCGCGGATTTATGCTATAATTAACGCTGACGTGAAGGTCTGGATAGTCAATCCGTTCGACAATCTGCCCGCGGAGGGATCACGCCCCATGAGGTACTTCCTCATGGCCTCGGCGTTCTCCCGCGCGGGACATGACGTCACGTACTGGACCGCCGACTTCTCGCACACCGCCAAGTCCGAAAGACGCATCCCGGACGACAGGCCGGCGGAGTGCGGCGCAAGAATCGCATTCAGGCTCGTCCACGAGCCGCCATACTTCTCGAACGTCAGCCTCCGACGCCTCCTGGCGCACCGGCGCTGGGCGAAGAACTGGCGCTCGGCGGCAGCGAAGGCTGCGCCACCGGACCTCATCGTCGTCTCCACGCCTCCCCTCGCAATCGGACGCGAAGCAGGACGCTACGCGGCGAAGACAGGCGCCAAGGTCATAGTGGACATGATGGACGACTGGCCCGGAACCTTCAGACGCGTAGCCCCCGGCTTCGCGCTCTGGCCGCTCGCACGCCTCGCAAGGCGAAACATACTCTCCGCCGCCGCGGTGACAGTCGTCGCGGACCGCTATGCCGACCTCGCGCGAAGCTACGGATTCAAGGGCGAAACAAGACGCTTCTACCACGGCATAGAGCTCCCGCCGACAGTCGAGCCGTCCCCGTCGAAAACCACGAGGCTCGTCTACATCGGCAGCCTCGGCCGGACATACGACCTCAGGACCGTCGTAGAGGCGCTGGCACTTCTCCCCGGCGCAACGCTCGATGTCGCAGGCGACGGCGAACAGGCGGAGGAGCTCAGGTCCGTATCGGACCGCGTCCGATTCCACGGACACCTCGCGGACGGGGAACTGCGAAAGCTCCTCTCGAACTGCGACATCGGCATCGTCCCGATGTCCCGGGAGAGCTGCGTGGGAGTCCCGTACAAGTTAGCGGACTACTCCGCCGCCGGACTCGCCGTCGCAAGCTCGCTCGGCGGCGAGAGCGGCAGGCTCCTCGCACGCTACGACGCCGGCGTCGCCTATCGCGCCGGAGACCCGCAAAGCCTTGCCGCCTCGATAAAGTCGATCGGGCCGAGACTGGCGACTCTCCGCGCCAACTCGCGCCGCATGGCGGAGACGGAATTCGACGCCGCAGCGATCTATTCCGACTACGTCGCATTCGCCATGTCGCTCTTCTCCGCCAACCACCAGCCACAAGCCGCCGACCACCGAGATGAACCTTAGGGATTTCGATGCGTATTTCATGAAGATGGCCCTCCGCGAGGCGGAGAAGGCCGCGTCCGACGGAGAGGTCCCGACCGGCTGCATCGTCGTCGAGCCGGCCGTAGCAGAGCCCGCGCACGACGGGCACCCGGCCGTGATCGACCCGAATCCCGCTCTCGCACGAATACTCGGCCGCGCGCACAACCAGACGGAGGGACTTTCGGACGCAACGGCGCACGCCGAGATGCTCGCCCTGACGTCGGCCATGGCCGCGAAGGGAAATCCACGCCTGGTCGGCGCACGACTCTATGTCACGAAGGAGCCGTGTCCCATGTGCGCGGGAGCGATCGTCCTCGCCCGTCCCTCTGTCGTGGTCTGGGGAGTCTCGGATCCGAAGCGCGGCGGCGGAACGGTCTTCGACATCTTCAGCCATCCCGGGATGAACCACCATCCCGAAATCGCGACGGGCGTCCTCGAGGACGAGTCGCGCGACATCCTGCAGCGCTTCTTCCGCGGCAGAAGAAACTGACGTTCAGTCCGCCGACCTGACGCGCGAAAGCGAAATCCAGCGGCAGCGGATCGACTCGCGTCGACCGGAAACAAGGTCCGCCCAGTCCGAAAATGCGAGGCGCCCGTCGTCTGGATCGCCGGCTGCCGATCTCGCCTCGCAGGCGAACGCGGATTCAGACCCGGACTTTTCGACAAGCAGCACTGCGGCGCCGTACCCTCCGCCGGTTTCCTCGGCGTACACATAGAGCGTCGGCCTCGCGCCCCAGAGGGCCTCGAGGAGTCCGGCCTCTATCGAATCATCGCCGGACGCGATTGCAGTGTAGGGAGAACGGTTCGCCGTGCGGACGCTCCAGAGTCCCGGCGCCGCGTTGTATACGGAAGCAGAGAAGCGATGCGGCGAGACGGAGCCGTCTTCGTGGAAGTCGTCGACAATGCGACGCGTCAGGGAATCCTCGCCGTCCCGCGACGCGAAGACCGCCGACAGGGGAGCGCCGCCGACCTTGTTCGCGAGGGCGAAGTATATCTTCTGAAGCGGCGACAGGCGGCGGCGGACCATCGGCTCCACGAACGAGACGTCGGGCGTCTCGCCGGGGGCGAGGACGGCGCTCGCCGCTATCGCAAAGGAGCAGTTCATGCGCGGCGGAAGACAAGGGACGTGTTGACGCCGCCGAAGGCGAAGTTGTTGGACATCGCGTATTCGGACGAGAACGAGCGTCCGTCGCCGGTGATGAAGTCGTTGTCCCCGCAGCGAGGATCCGGATGGACGAGATTCAGGTTCGGCGCGTACCAGTCCGAATCGAGCATCGCCATCGTCATTATCGCCTCGATGGATCCGCATGCTCCGAGAGTGTGACCGATATGGCCCTTGATGGTGCTGACTGGCGGGCGGCGCTTTCCGAAGACCTCCGCGGTGGCCGTCCCCTCGGCGATGTCGCCGAGTTCGGTCGCCGTTCCGTGGGCGTTCACGTATCCTATCGCGTCAGGTCCGAGATTCGCATCCTCGAGCGCGAGGCGCATCGCGACAGCCATGGTGTCCGCATTCGGCTGGGTGACGTGTCTTCCGTCCGTGTTCGTGCCGAATCCTGCGATCTCGGCGAAAATCTTCGCGCCGCGGGCCATCGCCCTTTCGCGCTCCTCGAGGACAAGCGTGCCGGCACCGTCGCCCACCACGAGTCCGTCGCGGTCGGAATCGAACGGACGCGGAGTGAGATTCGGCTCGCTGTTGCGGCGAGACGTCGCGAACAGCGTGTCGAAGACCGCGACCTGGGTCACGCTGAACTCCTCCGC
>JAFONM010000059.1 GCA_017418445.1 Kiritimatiellia bacterium | reverse complement strand
GTGCGCGCCTTCTTGTACTCGGGCGAGTCGTGCGGCTGCTTGAGGCCCGACATCATGTCCCGAAGCCGCTGGAAATAGTTCTTGTCCTCGTACTTCTCGGCGATCTCCGCGAGCTCCTCGTTCAAGTCCTTCTCGAATTCCTGATTGCTGTTCTCCATAGGGCACCTCCTTTGGCGGGGTTGGTTTAGCTTCCGCCGTAAGACAAAGGAGCACCCCTCCGCCTTTTTCCACACATTTTTTACTTTTTAATCCGAAGCGGCCGAATCGCCTGTTCGACCGGGCAGGCGGATCGCGAATGCCGCCTCGTTCTCAATTGTGATATAATACGCGGCATGTCCGAGGACTTCATATGGAACGACAGATACGCCGGAGACGCGGCGTGGAAGTCGTGGTTTCGGCTTTGTTCCGTCGGCAAATGCAGTGCCGCGGAGTCCGCCGCACTGCGCGCCGAGGTGGAGTCCGCCATGTTCACAGGACTCGCTCGGCTCGGACTCGGACGCGACGCCGTGGGCGAGGACGACCCCGTCGCATTCTTCGATTCCTACTTCCAGCTGAAGGGCTCGCGCGACGCTCCAAAGCCCCTCAAGGCATACTTCGCCTACAGGATGGCGAAGGAAGGGCTCCGCATGCGCGACTTCGTCTGCGGAACTCTCTTCGGGACGGCTTCCGGGAGAATCCGCGACATCGTCGTCGACTGGGTCGCCGTCAACAAGGGATGGAAGCCGCGGACCGTCTCCGATGTCGACGGGAAGCGCCGCCTCGCCTGGGAAAACGCCGTCGACGAGTCGGTCCGGCCCGAGCAGGCGTCGGAGTCCGAAGGGGTCGATTTCATCGACGAAGAGCCAGTCCGGACCGCCGTCATAGAGGCGCTTGAAAGGACTTCCCGAAAAATAAGAGTGGAAAAATCGAAGGTCGCGCTCCTTTCACTGGCGGTAGCGATGGACATTTCGCTCTCCGAACCTGCGGTTCTCGCGGGACTGGGAGTGGCGAAATCCATGGCATACAGGCTAAAGGACAAGGCGATGAAGGCGTTTGAAAAAGAGCTGCGCAGGACGGAAGGGGTCGAAAGCCCCCTCTTCGGACGCCTTCTGCTCGAAGTCTGCGAGGCGGAGCTTGATCCGGCCGTCCGCCGCAGCCTGGAGGAGGCGAAATGAGCGAGCGCTTCGAGGCCATATGGAAGCTCTACCGCCACGGCAAGACCCGCGCGCCGCTCGCCGGCGACGGCGAATGGGGACAGTCCCCGTCGCTTGACGGGGCGCTGGAAGGGGGACAGTCCCCGCTGTATCCGTTCGACGGCGATGTCAAGGTTGGCGATATTCGCATATTTGCCGATGCAAACAGGCCGTTTATTGCGCTTTTGATAGAAGATCGCGGACTCCTTGGGTACCGCGCCGTTCCCGTATCGCCTTTCCCCGAGGCGGCTTCGGACCGCGAAGTCGCGGTTGGCGGCCGCATCTTTCAGGCCTGGAACGCGACGAGCCTCGCGAGGCGCTTCGCGTACAGGAGCTGGCTTGTCGATTCACTCGGCAAGGCGGGCCTCGAGGTCGTCCGCGCGGCGGTCGGCAGGGCCTCTCCGGGTCGCCTTGCGTCGGGGGATGGCGCTGCGGCGAACTACGAGCGCGAGTTTCTCGTGTCCGGTGGAACATTCGTCCCGCCGCTCGGACGTCCCGTCCAGAAGACCGGCATCTTCCATATCGAGTGGCCGAAGGTCGGCAGGCTTGTCGCCTCGACCGCGATATGCCTCGGCGTCTTCTATCTTCTGCTCGGACCCGCCCGCGAGAGAATCGGCGTCTGGCGCGAGAAGGCCTACGAGATCGGCGCGATGGAGGGAATCGAGGCGCTGGAACTCGCGGATGCCGAGTCCGCCGAGAAGCAGCGGACGGAAGACGACTGCATCGAGGAGATTTCGGTTCTGGACGACTACAGCCCCGAAAAGCTCATCGGCAGGATGCAGATTGCGGGAGACGGCGTCCTCCGCTGCGCAGGCGGCATGGAGGTGCAGGAGCCGCCGGACGTCGGAACCCTCACCCTCGCCGACAGGAAGCGCAAGGTCGCGAGCGTGCACTTCCTGCCCATACGCCGCCCTGACGAAGGCACCTTCGAGAATCCGTACGTGAGGCCGCTTTCGGTCCTCGAGACGGGACCGTTCCGCAGCTTCGCGAGCGTCGCTCCGGGCGAGGACTCGGCGGCGTTCGCGAAATCCGCCGCGGCAGCGCCGATTGCATTCTCCAACGTGGTGGTCAGAACTGTCGAGTGTCCGTGGAATCCGGAGGCGCTCCTCCTCCACGGCAAGGCGACGGCGGTTGCGGACGGACTTGTCGAGGTGTTCTTCGACAAGACGCTAGTCCGCGCGTACAGGGTTGTCGGCGGAGGCGGCGTGAGGCCTGTCGACGCCTGGTACGAATTCCTGCCGGTCGCCGGTGCGGAGCCGGGCGCGGAGTTCTGCCGCGTCACGGTGAGGAGTCCGGGGGAGCACGGAGACCGTCGCCGCATCGTCCGCATCCTGAAGGCGAAGCCTTCCGACTTCGACAAGATTCCGTCCCCGAAGCGCAGGACCTCGCGTCAGGCCGACTTCGCGGATCCGAAGGATGTCGGGGTGGACGTGAAGCTGGAATAGCGACGGGCCGGCGCTCCGGGGAGTTCTGCCGTGAACGGCCGAATTGGCCGGCGTCGGTCAATCGCCCTTGCGGGGGGTGGCGGGCGGGGCCAAATAATGGTATAATACCGGTCATGAAACTTACGAACGAAAATCTGAAGTTGGCCGCGGACACGATTCGCTGTCTCGTCGCCGACATGATCGACAGGTCGAAGTCCGGACATCCGGGCGCCGCCATGGGGATGGCCGACCTTGCCGTGACTCTTTGGCTCAGGTACCTCAACGTCGCACCAGGTGACCTCAAGTGGCCCGGAAGGGACCGTCTGGTCTTCTCCGGCGGACACGCGAGCGCGCTGGTCTACGCGCTCTTCCATCTCGCCGGCGTCGGCGGGCTCTCGATGGACGAGCTCAAGGCCTTCCGCCAGGTCGGTTCGCGCTGCGCCGGACATCCCGAGCGCGGCGTCACGCCCGGCGTCGAGGTGACGACCGGTCCGCTCGGGCAGGGCGTCGCGATGGGCGTCGGTCTCGCACTCGCGGCGAAGAAGTCCGGAGTGGCGAACAAGACGTGGGTCTTCTGCGGCGACGGGGACATGGAGGAGGGCATAAGCCACGAGGCCTGCAGCTGGGCCGGCACGGTGAAGCTCTCCGACCTCATCCTCGTCTACGACTCGAACAACATCACCATCGAGGGCAAGGCCGAGATGTCGATGGCTGACGACGTCAAGAAGCGCTTCGAGGCGTACGGATGGAAGGTCCTCGCCTGCGACGGACACGACTACGATGCCATCGTTCGCGCCTACCGGGCGGCGATGAAGGTCGCGGACCGTCCGGTCCTCATCATCGCGAAGACGCACATCGGACAGGGCGCGCCCACGAAGCACGACAGTCCCGGGGTGCACGGCGCTCCGCTCGGGGCGGAGGAGACGGCCGGGCTCAAGAAGAACCTCGGCTTCGATCCCGAGAAGAGCTTCTGCGTTCCCGAGGAGGTCTACAGGTTCTTCGCCGACCGCGCGAAGACCCTCAACCGCCAGGCCAGGCGCTGGCGCAGGGAGCATCCGCAGATCACCTGCGAGACGACCGCCCCCGACTACATGAAGATGGTCGAGGCTCTCCCGAAGTACGAGGTCGGCGCGTCGCTCGCGACGCGCAACGTCTCCGGCGAGGTGCTGAACGCGCTCGCGAAGGTCGTTCCCGAGCTCGTCGGCGGATCCGCCGACCTCGCGCCCTCGAACAAGACGTACATGAAGGACATGGGCGACATCGGTCCCGGCGACTTCTCCGGAAGGAACGTCCACTACGGCATCCGCGAGCTCGCGATGACCGCGATGGTGAACGGCTTCACGGCGTTCGGCGGGCTGCGCGGATTCGGCGCGACGTTCTTCGTGTTCAGCGACTACTGCCGTCCGGCGCTCCGCCTCGCGGCGCTCATGAGGCTTCCGTCCGTCTTCGTCTTCTCGCACGACAGCTTCTACGTCGGCGAGGACGGCCCGACGCACGAGCCGGTCGAACAGCTCGCGGCGCTCAGGGCGATGCCTGGCGTCACGACGTTCCGTCCCGCGGATGCGATGGAGACCGCCTACGCATGGGTCGAGATGCTCCTCAACACGCAGGGCCCGAGCTGCATCCTTACGACGCGGCAGAACCTGCCGGTCCTCGACGGCGTCCGCCACGAGGGCGTCGCGCGCGGCGCGTACGTCATCTACCAGTCCGGACCGCAGGGCGGCGACACGATGCTCTTCATCGCGTCAGGATCCGAGGTGTGGATCTCCATCGAGGCCGCGAAGCGCCTCGAGGCCGAGGGACGCGCCGTGCGCGTCGTCTCGATGCCGTCGATGGAGCTCTTCCTCGCGCAGAAGCGCGACTACCGCGACCAGATACTGCCCGAGATCATGAAGAACCGCGTGATCGTCGAGGCGGGAGTGCGCTTCGGATGGGACCGCTTCCGCCTGGACTTCCTGAAGACCCGCTTCGTCACCATGGACGGTTACGGCGCCTCGGGTCCGTACAAGGAGCTCGCGGTCAAGTTCGGTTTCACCGCCGACAACGTCTACAAGGCGGCGAAGGACATAGTCTGACAAATCCAAGGAGGTAAAAAAATGAGACCTGGACTCATGCAGATTCTCATCTGCGTCGCGATCATCGCGCTTTTCTTCGGGGCGAAGAAGATTCCCGAACTCGCGCGCTCCATAGGCAAGGCCAAGGGCGAGTTCAAGAAGGGGCTCGAGGACGGCGAGAAGGAGCTCGAGGAGATGAAGAAGGAGGAGGAGGCCGCCGAGAAGGCGGCCAGGGAGAAGGACTCCGCCGGGGCCGAGAAGCTGGAGGCGTGAGCCCGACGTGACCGACCTGGTCAGAGAGCGGCTGAAGACCGTTCCCCACCGCCCCGGCTGTTACATAATGCGTGACCGCCGGGGCGAGATCATCTATGTCGGCAAGGCGAAGGACCTCCGGCGCAGGGTCTCGAGCTACTTCCGGCCCGGCGCGCGCCACGCGCCGAAGGTCCGCTCGATGGTGGACACGGTCTACGACTTCGAGTTCATGACCGTCAGGAACGAGGCGGAGAGCCTTCTCACCGAAGCCTCGCTCATCAAGAAGTACAAGCCCCACTTCAACATCCTGATGCGCGACGACAAGCGCTACCTCGCGCTGCGGGCCGACTCCGCGGCGCAGTGGCCGCGCTTCCAGTGCGTGAGGATCGTCCGCGACGACGGTGCAAGGCACTTCGGACCGTTCCCGTCGGCGCCCGTCGTCCGCGCGGCCAGGGACTTCGCGGAACGCCGATGGGGAATTCGCGAATGCGAGGCGATCGTCCCCGACGAGGAGTGTCACCGCCACTGCCACGCGGACGTCGTCAGGACATGCTCGGCGCCGTGCATGGGCAGGATCTCCCGCGAGGAATACCTCAGGCGCTTCGAGGAGGCGTGCGAGTTCCTGGACGGGAAGCGTCCGGACGTCCTTGCCGAGGTCGAGGCCGACATGCGCGCGGCGGCGGACAGGGGGGACTTCGAGAAGGCCGCGGACCTCAGGGACACGTTGTTCGCGCTGAAGGAGATGACGAAGTCGCATTTCGTCCGCAGGCGTCCCGGGCAGCGCGAGGCGGACGCGATGCGCGGACTCGAGGAGCTGGCCGAGGCGATAGGACTCGAGAAGCCGCCGCACATCATCGAGTGCGCGGACATCTCGAACCTCTTCGGGACGAACAACGTCGCGTCGCTCGTCGTCGCCCGCGACGGACTCCCGGACGGACGCTACTACAGGCATTTCAGGATAAAGAGCTTCAGGGGCGCGGACGATCCGCGCGCGATGGCGGAGGTCGTGCGGCGCAGGTACGGTCCGGAGTCCACGCTCCTCGGGACCTCTCCGCGCGCGGACCTCTTCATCTGCGACGGCGGCATCACGCAGCTCCGTGCGGCGCGCGCCGTGTTCGCGGAGCTGGGCATAGCGGACATCCCGACCGTCGGACTCGCCGAGCGGCTCGAGGAGATCGTCCTCGACGACGGGCGCCCCAATCTGCTCCTGCCGCGCGACAGCCAGGCCCTCTTCGTCTGCACCCGTCTCCGGGACGAGGCGCACAGGTTCGCGATCACATACCACCGCAGCCTCAGGGAGAAGACGATAAGGGAGTCCGTCCTCGACGAGGTTCCGGGAATCGGCGAGGCGAAGAAGGTGAGGCTTCTCAGGCGGTTCAAGTCCGTCTACGGGCTCGCCCGCGCGTCGGCCGGCGAGATCGCCGCGGCAGCGGGTGTCAACGCGACGATCGCGGCGGCGGTCCTCGATGCCGTCCGCGCAGTAACCCACAGGGAGTCCCCGAAATGAACGCACAGGACGTGATACTCGGTTCGCGCGTGGCGCATCTGAGGGAGCTCAAGACTGAAATCTCCAGGCTGAAGTCGGAGAACGACGCGCTGAGGACGGAGAACGAGGAGCTGAAGAACCACTTCGACCTCGCCGTGCTCGCGGCGGAGGATCTGCGGAGGCTCGGTCCGGAAGGGAGGCTCGTCCTGGTCGACGGATGGAACCTCGTGCTCGGCGCGGAGAGGAGGGCGCGCGATCCGGAGGAGCTCGTCGCTAAGGCGAAGTCGCATCTCGCGGAGAATCCGGACGACTTCGTGTGGATAGTCTTCGACGGTCCGCGGTTCGACGTCAGGAACGAGGCCCGGCTCCGGCTCTCGTGGACCGGCGGGACGGGTCCGCAGCGCGCGGACAGGTTCATCTGCGACTTCCTCCGCATGGCGCGTTTTTCCGGCGACCTGGGACGCATCGAGGTCCGCACCGGCGACAAGATTCTCCTTCACGAAATAGACAACATCCGTCGGAAAATTTGATATAATACCCGATAAATGCCGAGGAGAGACGCTTCATGTCAGAAAAGAAGAGGAAGATAGTTGTAACAAGCGCGCTGCCGTACGCCAACGGTGACATCCACCTCGGTCACCTTGTGGAATACATCCAGACCGATTTCTGGGTGCGTTTCCAGAAGCTGCGCGGGAACGAGTGCGTCTATGTCTGCGCGGACGATACGCACGGCACGCCCGTGATGATCCGCGCCCGCAAGGAGGGAATCTCGCCCGAAGACCTCATCGCGCGTACGCACGCGATACATCTCAGGGACTTCACCGACTTCCAGGTCGCCTTCGACAACTACTACACGACGAACTCGCCCGAGAACAAGGCGTTCTCCGAGCAGTTCTTCGCGGCGATGGAGAAGTCGGGCGGCATCACGAAGAAGACGTCGCCCCAGCTCTACTGCGAGCACTGCAAGATGTTCCTCCCCGACCGCTTCGTGAAGGGCACTTGCCCGAAGTGCGGCGCGGAGGGGCAGTACGGCGACAGCTGCGACAAGTGCGGCTCGACCTACGGCGCCGAGGAACTCGGGAGCCCCAAATGCACCACCTGCGGCGGAACGCCAGTCGTGAAGGAGTCGGAGCATCTCTACTTCGAGCTCGAGCCGCAGCACGAGTTTCTTGAAAAGTGGATTCCCGGCCATACGACCAGCGACGTCTCGAACAAGC
>JAFONM010000058.1 GCA_017418445.1 Kiritimatiellia bacterium | reverse complement strand
GCGAGATAGATGTAGCCGCGCTCTATGAGCTCCGGCATCTTGCGGTAGAAGAAAGTGAGGAGAAGCGTCCTGATGTGCGCGCCGTCGACGTCGGCATCGGTCATGATGACGATCTTGTGGTAGCGCGCCTTCGAGATGTCCCAGTCCTCGCCGAATCCGCACCCGATGGCCGTGATGAGCGTCCTTATCTCGGCGTTCGCGAGCATGCGGTCAATGCGCGCCTTCTCGACGTTGAGGACCTTGCCGCGGAGCGGAAGTATAGCCTGCGTGGAGCGGTCGCGTCCAGTCTGGGCGGAGCCGCCGGCGGAATCGCCCTCGACGAGGAAGAGCTCGGTCTTCGACGGATCGCGCTCCGAGCAGTCCTTGAGCTTGCCGGGAAGGGAGAGTCCGTCCATGACTCCCTTGCGGCGCGTCGATTCGCGCGCGGCGCGCGCGGCCTCGCGGGCGGCGGCGGCCAGTCGGGTCTTCTCGATGATGACCTTGGCGGCGGACGGGTTCTCCTCGAAGAACGTCATCAGCCTGTCGGACACGATTCCCGCGACGATGCCGTCCACCTCGCCGTTGCCGAGCTTCGTCTTGGTCTGTCCCTCGAACTGCGGCTGCGGAACCTTCACGGAGACGACGACGGTCAGGCCCTCGCGCATGTCGTCGCCGGTGAGCGAGTCGAACTCCTTCTCCTTGAGGAGCCTGTTGTCGAGTCCGTACTTCTTGATGGTCGCGGTCAGGGCGCGGCGGAAGCCGGAGAGGTGGGTGCCGCCCTCTATGGTGTGGATGTTGTTGCAGTACGTCTGCTCGAGCGTGGAGTAGCTCTCGGTGTACTGGAGGCTGACCTCGGCCTGGACCATTCCGGTGAGGCCCTGCCTCTCGCCCTCGAAGTGGATGACGGGGGAGATGGCCTTCTTGTTCTGGTTGAGGTAGCCGACGAACTCGTCGATGCCGCCGTCGTAGTGGAACGTCTCCTCGTGGTGCGCCTCGCCCTCGTCGTCGCGGAAGTGGATCGTGACGCCCTTGTTGAGGAACGCGAGCTCGCGGAGCCTCGCGCAGAGGATCTCCCACTTGAAGGCGTGGCAGGAGAAGATCGTGTGGTCCGGGAAGAACGTGACGGACGTTCCCGTCTCGTCCCCGCACTCGCCCGCGATCTCGAGCGGCTTCGTGACGTGCCCGCGCGAGAACTCGATGTGGTGGAGCCTGCCGTCGCGCTTGACGTCGACCTTCATCCAGTCGGAAAGCGCGTTGACGCAGCTGACGCCGACGCCGTGGAGCCCGCCGGAGACCTTGTAGTTGGATCCGTCGAACTTGCCGCCCGCGTGGAGGATCGTGAGCACGACCTCGATCGCAGGCTTGTGCTGGGTCGGATGCATGTCCACCGGGATGCCGCGGCCGTTGTCCTTCACCGTGAGCGATCCGTCGGGATTGATGACGACGTCGATCATCGAGCAGTAGCCGGCGAGAGCCTCGTCGATCGAGTTGTCCACGACCTCGTAGACGAGATGGTGGTATCCGCGCTCGCCCGTGTCGCCGATGTACATCGCCGGACGCTTCCGCACCGCCTCCATGCCCTCCAGAACCTGGATGTGCGCGGCGTTGTAGTCCTGTGTTTCTTCCGTCATTTCTTCAGCTCTCGATTCTTGTTTTCAAATTCTCCTGCCCGTGTTCGACGGCCGCCAGCACCTACTGTCCGACGGCGAGACGCACCGCGAGGCGCTCGGGGAGTCCCGCGGCGCGGACGCGCGCCTGGGCCGCGGCGATGTCGTACACGAGACGCCTGTAGACGAGCCTGCGCGACATCGGATCGTACAGGACATACGTCGCGCGCGGATCCCCGTCGCGGGGCTGTCCAACCGAGCCCACGTTGATGAAGTACTTCCTGCCCGGCTTGAGCGACATGTCCTGCGGGTCGATGCGGAAGACTCCCGTCATCTGCTTTTCGTAGATCATCGGGCAGTGCGTGTGGCCGTGGAAGCAGATGGGCGTCTTCTGGCGGATGAAGTTCGTCTCGGCCTGGCGGTGGTCGAAGACGTAGCCGAACGTCTCCGGACGGTCCATCGTCGAATGGACGAGCGTGACGCCCTTCTCCGTCACGGCGAACGGAAGGTCCCTGAGCCACTGCACCTCCTCCCCGGAGAGCTGCTCGCGCGTCCACTGGACGACGGCGGCGGCGGCCGGATTGAAGTCCGAGAGGTCGAGGTCCTCGGCCGCGACGTAGTGGTCGTGGTTCCCCTTCACGACGGGGCACCCCATGTCGCGTATGATCGAAAGGCACTCGCGCGGGCAGGCGTTGTAGCCGACTATGTCGCCCGTGCAGAGGTACTCGGTCACGCCCTGCTCGCGGCAGTCGGCGAGCACGGTCTCCAGCGCGTCGATGTTCGCGTGGATGTCCCCGAGTATCGCTATCAGCCTTCCCATTGCCTTTTCTTCTTCCCCCCGCGGCTCACCTGAGGATGGAGCCCGCGAGCTGGAGGTCCTCCACGGTGGTTATCTTGAAGTTCGGCGCGCGGCTCTCGACTATCTTGACCTGCTCGCCGGCGAGCTCCACGGCCTGGCAGTCGTCAGTGACGACGTTCCTGCCGAGAGCCTTGTAGGCGGCCTTCAGCACGCGCATCGGGAATGCCTGCGGAGTCTGGATGGCCCAGAGCTTCTCGCGGTCCTCGGTCCCCTCGACCACGCAGGACTTGCCGACCCTCTTCACGGTGTCGGTCATGCGGCGGCCGACGGTCACCGAGACGCCGCGCTTCACGGCCTTGACGACCTCCGCGACGAGTTCGCTCGTCACGCACGGACGCGCCGCGTCGTGGACGACCACGAAGCGCGTGTCCGGATCGCACGCGTCGAGACCGGCCTGCACGGAATCCTGGCGGCGCGCGCCGCCGGGGACGATCTTGTCGAGCTTGGAGATTCCGAACATCTTGACGACGGCCTTGGCCGCCACCTGCTGGTCCTTGCGGACGACGAGGACTATCCTGTCTATGTCCGCGCAGCGCTCGAACGCGAGGAGCGACCACGCGAGAACCGGCTTGTTGACGAGGCTCAGGAACGCCTTGTCCGTTCCCGGCCCCATTCTCTCGGACTTTCCCGCGGCAAGTATTATCGCTGTGTTCATGTCAGATTCCTCCCATGGCATTTCTTGTATTTCCTGCCCGAACCGCAGGGACACGGATCGTTGCGCCCGACGACGGGGAATCCGCCAGGACCCGCGGCCGGAGCGCCTGGCGCCGCGGGGCGCGGAGCGGCCGGAACGACGCGCGCAGGGCGCGACATCATGGAGGCGAACACGTCGGCGACGGCCCTGCGGTTCTCGGCCGTGGTGTTCGGCCCCGTCTGACGCCTGACGGGGGCCTCGCCGGACGCGTCGGCGCCGGAGCCGTCGATGGAGACGTCTGCCTCGTTCGTGCGGACGCGCGACCTGGCGGCCTCCATGGCGGCGAACATGCGGCGCAGGTTCGCCGCGGTCGTGGACCTGAACTCGCTCTGGGCGACCTTCGTCTTGATGGAGCTCATGAGCCGCTCGAACATCCCGTAGGCCTCCTTCTTGTACTCGACGAGCGGATCGCGCTGCCCGTAGGCGCGGAGGTTCACGCCGTGGCGGAGGTCGTCCATGGCGCGGAGGTAGTCCTGCCACTCGCGGTCGATGACGGAAAGGAACACGCCGCGCTCCATGAACGGAAGCGTCTCCTGGTCCTCGCCGGCGCACTTGGACTCGTAGGCCTTCTCGACCTTCCCGAAGACGAGGTCGCCGGAAAGCGTCGGATTCCCGAGGAGCGGCTTCAGCTCGTCCGCGGTGACGGACACCGGGAAGTTCGCGGAGATCCAGTGGAGGAAGTCGGGCACGAACTCGCCCTTCTCGTCCGCGAGCATCGCCTCGCACTGGGTCCTCACTATGTCGTTGAACACGTCGAGGACCAGCCCGTGGACGGTCTCGGGGTCGCCGGTCAGTATCCTGCCGCGGAGCTCGTAGACGACCGAGCGCTGCTTGTTCATCACGTCGTCGTACTCGAGCGTCCTCTTTCGAATGGCGTAGTGCTGCTGCTCGACGCGCCTCTGCGCCGTCTCGACGGAGTGGTTGAGCCATCTGTGCTCCATCACCTCGCCCTCCTTCATGCCGAGCCGCTGCATGAGGCCGGCGATCCTCTGCGAGCCGAAGAGCCGCATGAGCTGGTCCTCGAGGGATATGAAGAACTGGCTGGAGCCGGGGTCCCCCTGGCGCGAGCAGCGTCCGCGCAGCTGACGGTCGATGCGCCGGGACTCGTGGCGCTCGGAACCGAGGACGTGGAGCCCGCCGAGCTCCGTGACGCCCGGACCGAGCTTGATGTCGGTTCCGCGGCCGGCCATGTTCGTCGCGATCGTGACGGCACCCTTCTGGCCGGCGAGGGCGACGATCTCCGCCTCGCGCGCATGATTCTTCGCGTTCAGCACCTCGTGCGGAATGTGCGCCATCTTGAGCATCCTCGACAGGACCTCGGACGTGTCGACGGCAACCGTGCCGAGCAGGACCGGCTGGCCCTTCTCGTGGCGCTTCGCCACGTCCCTGACGATGGCCTTGAACTTCTCGCGCTGGGTCCTGTATATCTGGTCGTTCCCGTCGACGCGCCTCACGGGCTTGTTCGTCGGGATGGACACGACCTCGAGCTTGTAGATGTCCTTGAATTCGCGGGCCTCGGTCTCGGCCGTGCCGGTCATGCCGGAAAGCTTTTTGTAGAGGCGGAAGTAGTTCTGGATCGTGATCGTCGCGAGCGTCTGCGACTCCTTCTCGATCTCGACCTGCTCCTTGGCCTCGACGGCCTGGTGGAGCCCGTCGGACCATCTGCGCCCGGGAAGGACGCGGCCGGTGAACTCGTCGACGATGTAGACGTGGTTGTCCTGCACGACGTAGTCCTTGTCCTTCTCGTACAGGCAGTAGGCCCTCAGGAGCTGGTTCACGGCGTGGACGCGGTCGGACTTCTCCATGAACGCCACCTGCGTCGCGCGGCGGCGATCCTGGCGCTCCCCCTCCGAAAGCGTCGCGTCGCCGTCTATCGCGCTCATCTGCGAGGCGAGGTCGGGGAGGACGAAGAGAGTCGGATCCGCCGGATTGATCTTGACGCACCCCTTGTCAGTGAGGGCGACCTCGCGGGACTTCTCGTCGATCGTGAAGCAGAGCTCCTCGCGGAGCGCGCGCGCGTGCTCGCGGCGCATCTCGGACAGCATCTGCAGCTCGCCGTCCTCGTGGAGCCTGCGGATATCCGGATTCTCCAGGAGGTGGAGGAGCTGGCGGTGCTTCGGCATCGAGTGGTAGACCTGGTAGATGCGGTCCTTGGTCGCCTCCGCGTCGCCGGCCTCCCAGGACTTCTTCGCCTGCTGGACGAGGTCGTTGCACTGGGCCGACTGCACCTTCACGATCGCGTCGACCATCGGGCGGATCTCCTGGTATATGTGCTCGGTGGACATCGTCGCCGGACCCGATATGATGAGCGGCGTCCTCGCCTCGTCGATCAGGATCGAGTCCACCTCGTCCACGATCGCGAAGTTGTGCCCGTTCTGCACGACCTGCTCGGGGCGCTGCGCCATGCCGTTGTCGCGGAGGTAGTCGAAGCCGAACTCGGAGTTCGTGCCGTACGTGATGTCGCACTGGTACTGCGCGCGGCGCTCCTCCGAATCCATCGTGTTCTGGATGCAGCCGACGGTGAGGCCGAGATACCTGTAGAGATGGCCCATCCACTGCGCGTCGCGCCTTGCGAGGTAGTCGTTGACCGTGACGAGCTGGACGTTCCTGCCGGAGAGCGCGTTGAGGTAGAGCGGGAGCGTCGCGACAAGCGTCTTGCCCTCGCCCGTCTGCATCTCCGCGATCGCGCCGCGGTGGAGGACGATGCCGCCGATGAGCTGGACGTCGAACGGAACCATGTTCCATTCGAGCTCGTGCCCGCAGACCTCGGCCTTCGTGCCGACGAGGTGGCGGCAGGCGTTCTTCACGAGCGCGTACGCCTCGGGGAGAATCCTGTCGAGGCTCTCCCCCTTCGCGATGCGGGCCTTGAACTCGGAGGTCATGCGCGGAAAGTCTTCGTCGGCGAAGTTCCTGGCCTGGTATTCCGCCTCGATCCGATTGATTTCGCGGACAATCGGCCACAGCTTCTTCAGCTCGCGCTCGTTCTTCGTCCCGATGAGAAATTTCAAGAGATTCATATCGTGTATATTATACCAAAAATTGCGCTCACCGTGTAAAAAAAGTGAGGGAAAGGGACGGCCCCCGGGGCGCCGCCAGCGGGGCTTCCCCGGCTAGATTCCCCAGACGTAGCAGATGACGGCGAGAAGGCCGTCGGCGACGGCGATCGCGACGATTCCGCCGACCACCGCGCGCGTCGCCGCGACGCCCACTCCGTCCGCCGCCGACTTCGTCCGCATGCCGGCTGCGCAGCCGACGATTCCGACGATGAGCCCGAAGAAGGCGCCCTTTGCCAGCCCGAAGACGATCATGAACACGTCCGCCGTGTTCATTACATGCTGCCAGAAGACGTACGTCGGTATCCCCATCGTCTTGAGGACGAGCGCGCCGCCTATGAGTCCGGCAAGCTCGGAAAAGACCGTAAGGATGGGCATCGCGGCCATCGCGGCGAGCACGCGCGGCATGACGAGGAACCGGACCGGGGGAAGCCCCATCGTCGAGAGCGCGTCAAGCTCCTCGTCGACCTTCATCGTGCCGATCTCCGCCGCAAATGCGCTGCCGGAGCGTCCGGCGAGCACTATCGCCGTCACCAAAGGACCCAGTTCGCGGAAAAGTCCTATCGTGAGAAGGTCCGCGACGTACACCTCGACGCCGAACATCCTGAGCGCCGCCGCGCTCTCGAACGCCAGGATGATGCCGAGGAGAAGCCCTATCCCCGTGGTCACCGGAAGTCCCTCCAGCGCCGCCCTTTCGAACGCGAGGCAGGAGTCCGCCAGGCGGAAGCGCCCCGGATGGAAGACCAGGTAGAAGAACGAGGACACCGTCTCGCCGAGAAACGCCAGGTTGTCGCGCTCGGCGGCCCATCCGTCCGTCACGCGACGCCCCACCGTCTCTAGGATGGACTGGCTCAACGCGCCTTCGTCCCTTCGTACGCCCTGACGAGAGCCGTCGAGAAGGCCTTGGAAAACGCGGCGGAATAGTTTCCGTCCGCGGCGTCCGAACCGCCCTCCGCCGAACATATCACCGTCGAGACGGGACGTCCGCGCCCCTCGACGACCTTTGCTGCGAGAGTGACGCCCACGGAAGCGGTCCTGATGCCTTCCTTGCGGCAATCGAGCGCGAGGCGCGTCACCGACACGTCGTAGACGACGTTCGTCCCCGACGTCTGGCCGGCGAAGTCCAGCTCGCCGCGCGAGGCGAGGATGTCGAAGGCGGCGCACTTGAGCATCATCTCGGGCCTCGCGGCGAACGTGTTCGCCGGATCGAACGCGATCGAACCGTCGGACCTGAGGACGGCCATGCGGACCCCGTCGTAGGGGGAGCGGACGGCAAAGGCGCCGATGCACGCCGGCATGCGCGACGCCGCCTCGCGAATCTGAGTCGTTCCCGCCGCCTCGGCCGAGACGAGCCAGCACGTCGGAGGCTCGGAGCGGGACCCCATGCATCCGCCGAGCAGCGACAGGACGGCGAAAGAGGAAACTGCGGAAAACCTGCGTGCGATGTGTTTCATGGCGGGTATTCTACCATAATCAGCTTATGGAAGGCAACAGTCCGAATCGTCGCGCCGCCACGCAAACGGCAGCGTCAGCCCACGATCCTGCGCTTGAGGAATCTGGCGATCTTGGTCGGCCAGTGCTGGCTTTCAAGGTGAAGGACGGGCAGCTCGGCGGTCCTGGGCCTGCGCTCGGCGAGCCACACGTCCAGCAGGCGCTCCGCGACGAAACCGAACACTCGCGCATCGTAGTCCGAATAGCCGGAGATGTCGAGCCTCTTCTCGAGTTCGAAGAGGATTCCGAAAAGCCACGCGCAGTATTCGTCGAAGAGCGGCCTCCTCATGACGAACATGTTGAAGCGGTGGCCCTTGGTGGACCTCATCGCCGCGTCGAAGCACGCGAGCCCCGAGGGGTCCCGCTCGGCGACAATCTCCCGGGTGACGTCGAGATCCTCGCGATGGTGGGCGTGGACGTACTGCGAATAAGTCGTCTCGATGAAATAGTTGCGCTTCTTCGGCAGCACCGCCTCCACGCCCGAATCGAACAGCGCGGCGAGTTCGGCGCCGGTTGCGATTCCGCGCGCGCCCCTGAAGTGGCGGCGGTAGTGGACAAGCCCGAGGACATCCGCGTCGAGGTTCTTCCAGGCCCAGTAGAGCCCTGTCAGCTCGCACCAGTTCGGATTCCTCCCGCTGATGCCGTCCCCGGCGTCGTCGCGCAGGAAGTCTGCGGAGCCGCCGGGCGCGCGTATCGGCGCCTTCCCCGAGGCGCCGACCTGCAGGGGGACGTAGACGCCGTCTTCGGGCATCCGATACGGCTTGTGCGCCGCGACTACGACCTTGATTTCCATTTCCGCCGTCTATTATACCATTTGCCGTCCGAAGTTGGAACCCGTTCCGCCTAGGCGCGGATGCTGCGGGCGAGCGTCGCGCACCACACGCGGGAGGCTCCGGACTCCTTGAGCGCCTTCGCCGCCTCCGAAAGCGTCGCGCCGGTCGTCATTATGTCGTCGACGACGAGCACCGTCCGGCCTCGGACGAATTCCGCGTGCCGGACCGCGAACGTTCCCTTCGCATTCTCGCGGCGGTCCTCCTCGCAGAGTCCCGCCTGGCGCCTGGGATGGCCCTTCCTGACCAGAATGCCGCCGCGCTCGGCGCGTCCGATGCGGCGCGCGAGCTCGCGCGCGAGGTATCCGCTCTGGTTGTAGCCCCTGTCCAGGCGATGGAGGGCGGTGAGCGGCATCGGAAGGACGATGTCGACGGCCGACGCGTCGAACCGGGCGCTCACCGCGCCCTCGAGCCAGTCGGCGAAGTCGCCCCTGAGCCACAGCTGGCCGGCGTACTTGTAGCCGTGGATCATCTCGCGGGCGGCGTCCTCGTAGCGGACCGCGCTCACCGCGCGGTCGAACGAGGGACGGTCGGGTCCCGTGCAGTCGTCGCAGAGATACTCTCCCTCGAGTCCCTCGACGGCGCGCCCGCAGACGGAACAGAGTCCCTTGGCGGGGTTGAACGGAATCCTGTTGAGGCATTCGGAACACAAGTGACGCCCGGGCCTGTCGGCCGGGCGTCCGCAGACCGCGCACCTGCGCGGCCAGACGAGATCGAGGAGGTCCCCGATCACGCCTTCGGCGAGCTCACGTCCCTGACTATCGTCGTGCAGGCCTTGATGACGCCGGCGACGTTGGCGAGGTCGGACGGAATGATCATCGTGTTGTTCGTCTTCGCGAGGGAACCGAACTGGCTGATGTACTGCTGCGCGAGCTGCATGTTGACGGACTCGAGTCCGCCCTTCGCCCCGATCGCCTCCGCGACCTTGCGGATGCCCTCGGCCTGCGCCTCGGCGACGAGCAGGATCTCCTTCGCGCGGCCCTCGGCCTCGTTGATCTTGCGCTGGCGCTCGCCCTCGGAGAGGTTGATCGCCTCCTGCTTCTCGCCCTCGGCGCGGTTGATCTTCGCCTGGCGCTCGCCCTCGGACTCGGCGATCATCGCGCGCTTTTCGCGCTCGGCGCGCATCTGCTTCTCCATCGCGTCGCGGATCGTGCGCGGCGGCGTGATGTTCTTGATCTCGTAGCGCGTCACCTTGATGCCCCACGGGTCGCTCGCCTTGTCCACGGCGGCCACGATCGCGGCGTTGATGGAGGTGCGCTCCTCGAAGCTGCGGTCCAGGTCGAGCTTGCCCATCTCCGAGCGCATCGTCGTCTGCGCCAGCTGCGTCGTGGCGAACAGGTAGTTGCCGATACCGTAGCTGGCCTTCACGGGATC
>JAFONM010000008.1 GCA_017418445.1 Kiritimatiellia bacterium | reverse complement strand
GCGGACACCGACACGAGAAACACTCCGTTGGAAGGGGATCCGTCTCCGGGACGGACGGCCAGGGGGGTGTTCTCGATGACATTGAGACGGTTCATTGTAGGCACTGCGGACTCATACGGTTCGTCCGAAATGTCCGTGACGAAGGTTTCCGCTCCATCGGCATAGTAGTAGCTGTGGATCTTGTCGTATGCGTTGTTTTCGAGGGCGAGGAGTTCGACGATGTTCGCGGAAGGAACCCTGCGTATCTGCGATAGTATCTCGGGGACGTTGATGCTCGTTATGGTGACGGCGCGAGGACCGATTGGAGGCAGATAGCGTCCTTCGTCCGCGAATCCGACTTTGGGAAGTTCGTCCTCGCGGCGGAACGTGAACGCGAAGTCCTCTGCGAGCGCCTTCGCGACATCGTTTGTGGATAATTCTTTGTCGTTGACAGGAAAGCCTTTGCGGATGCGCAATGTTACGTTCGTTCCGTATGCGAAGTCCCCTCTGACGACAAGCGTGTGTCCATCATAGCGCCAGGTTGACCGGTTCCATGTGTCGTACGAGAAGGAGAGTTCTCCGTTCTGGAGCGGCTCCGCGGTGACGTAGTGGCGTACGACCTCCATGTCCGGCGCTTCCGAGAAGGAGATCTGCACTTCGTCGTTGGCATGTTGCTGCCACCCGAGAATCTTCATCTCCCGAACCTTGGGGACAGTCCCCTCGTTTTTGGGGACAGTCCCCTCGTTTTTGGGGACAGTCCCCAATTTGTCCTGCGATAAGTTGCAGGAATTTGTGATTTCAGTCGCTTTTTGCAGCTTGGTGACTTTCGAGTAGAGGACGACGGTAGAGATTGTCGTCACGGCTAGAGCCCCCAGAACGAGGGCGTGCAAGGAGTATTTCAAGAGTTTCATTCGCGTACCTTTCTACTGGATACTCGATCCGCGAAATGAAATCTGACAAAAAAATTTCAGCTAGTCGAGAAACGCAGGAAAGGTGCGACTGGGCGAAGAAGGGGAGTGTAGGCTATTTGCGGAAGCCGAGCCTGTCCGCGAAGTCCATGTAGACGTCCCAGTCGTATGGCGTGAGGTTGTGTTCGCCTTCGCGCAGGTGGTAGGAGATTGTGCCGTCCTGAAGCGGGGTGCCCGGGGCGGGGAAGCCGTCGGAGACCAGTCCCTTCTTCCCGTAGAGCTCCCAAGCGGGTGAGGCGAGACGGGCGGTCCAGTATTCGCCGAGCGGCCCCGCCCAGTCGTCTTTGGTTGCCGAGGCGAAAGCCACCGCACGCGGGGCGATGAGCGCGACGAATTCATGCTGGTCGTAGGGTAGTTCGAAATCGCGGTTCGTCCATTTCGCGAAATTGCTGCAGAACCAGAACCCGCGGGCGACGCTTAGGTTCACGATGTGTTCCGACTGCGGCAGGTCGATGTGGTGGAGCTTCGCGCCGCCGCAACCCGAGTCGTTGGAGCAGGCGAGAGCGAAGCGTTCGTCGAACGCCGCTGCGACGAGGGCGGTTTTTCCGCCGCGGCTGTGGCCGATCACCGCCACGTGCTTCGCGTCCAGCGTCGGTTCGGTCTCGATCCAGTCGAGAACGCGGCTCGCGCCCCATCCCCAGCAGGAGAGCACGCCCCATCCTTCGCGGTCGCGGTACATGCGGTCCACGTCCTCGAATGCGGCAAAGGCGCCGAGTCGCCGTCCGTGGTCGGTGTCCGGAGTCACCTCGCCGTTGTAGAACGCGATGGCGGCGTAGCCGCGGCGGATGATTTCCTCGGCCGGCCAGAATCCGCTCTTGTTCACGCGCTCAGGATCGATGTTCTCCTTTGGGTCGCGGTTGCATATGAGGACGAAAGACGGAGCGGGACGAGGAGCGTCCTTGGGAAGAAAAGCGGTGAAGGCGAATGAATTGGTCCCGAAAGCCCCGCCGTATTCGACGCGGACGCGCTTCCTCACGGCCTTGCCGTCCATCATCGTCCGGTCGGGCTCCAGTGTCGAGAAGGCGAGATGCGGCGGACGCTCCACCGGACGGCGACCGTAGACGTCCGTTTCGAAGAACCTGCGTATCTCAGGCCTGCGAACCTTCTCCCACTGCTCGACGGATGCGACCGTCTCGCCGGATTCCATCTTCATGAGTTCGGGCACGTTCACCGGTTCTGCGGCGATTGCGGCTGCCGCCGCGAGAAAAATACAGTTCATTTGATGATTCCTTGTCGACCTATTGTATCACAGCGGGCGCGTTTGCGCAATAGTTGTGGACTTTACAGGCTCGCAGTCGTTCGGATCGATTGAGATGAGCGCGGCCTGGCCGAGGATGTCCACGTTCAGCGCGACGGACGTCTTGCCGGCGTCGCGGACGATGATGCCAACGACGTTGCGGAATGGCCCGGACGTGATGCGCACCTTTTCGCCGACCGTGAAGATGGGGGCCGTGCGCATATGCGGGGCCCCTCGCGCCGCGCGGGCGATCTGCCGCAGCTGGTTGACGGTCCGCCTCGGGAAGGGGATGGGGATCGTGCGGACGATCATGTTCGTCTCGAGCATGGTGCGGCGCTCGTCCGCGTTCATGCGCGTGAAGACGTATCCCGGAAACAGCGGAAGTTCCGTGACCACCTTGCGGCGCTGGACGCGCCGCTCCTTCCTGTAGAGCGGCAGGTGGTGCCAGAGGCCGTTGCGGACAAGCGCCGCCTCGACCTTCTTCTCGGTCCTCGGTTTCACGTGCAGCACGAACCAGGTCCGTCGCGATGGATCGTTCTCGTCGAACATTTTCACGGTCATTCTACCATTTCTTGCATGGCGACTCAATAGCCCGTCGGGCGGGGTTGACACACATTGTGTATATAGTGTATAATACGCGCGTTCCCTGAATGCACGACGCATGCGGGACGCTAATTGCAAAAGAGAAGGGGATTGTTCGATGAATGTTAAGCCGACGCTTGTTGTTCTGGCCGCAGGAATGGGTTCGCGCTATGGCGGACTGAAGCAGGTCGATCCCGTGGGACCCTCCGGAGAGGCGATCCTCGACTACTCCGTCTTCGACGCCGTCCGCGCCGGTTTCGGCAAGGTCGTGTTCATCATCCGCAAGGACTTCGAGGCGGAGTTCAAGGAGAAGGTCGGCAGGAAGTACGAGGGCGTCATACCCGTCGACTACTGCTACCAGGACATCAACGATCTGCCGGCGCCCTACACCGTCCCCGCCGGACGCTCAAAGCCCTGGGGCACGGCGCACGCCATCCGCTCCGCCCGCGACGTCGTGAAGGAGCCTTTCGCGGCGATCAACGCGGACGACTTCTACGGACGCGACGCATTCGCGAAGCTCGGCGCGTTCCTTTCCGCCCCCGAGGCGGACGGCAGGCTCCACTTCGCCATGGTCGGCTACAACCTCTCCCTCACGCTCTCGGACCACGGCTCGGTCGCGCGCGGCATCTGCTCGCTCGACGCGGACGGATACCTTGCGGGCGTCAAGGAGATGACGAAGCTCGTCAAGGCCGGCGCCGTCGCGAGGAACGACGAGGACCCGGAGCATCCCGTCGAGGTTCCGCTCGACGCTCGCGTCTCCATGAACCTCTGGGGATTCACTCCGGAACTCTTCACTGAACTCGAGAAGCGCTTCCCCGCGTGGCTCGCCGTCAATGGCGGCAGGGAGAAGAGCGAGTGGTACATCCCGTTCGTCGTGGACGAGATGATCAAGGACGGCACGGCGGACGCCAGGGTGCTTCCGACCGAATCCTCCTGGTTCGGCGTCACCTACCGCGAGGACAAGCCTCTCGTCGTCGACGCGATCGCGAAGCTCGTCGCCGCCGGCGAGTATCCCTCCAGGTTGTTTTGATCGCTTGATAACTTGACAAGGCGAAAGGAGAAACAGTATGTCGAACAGGACTTACACCGATGAAGAACTGAAGTCCGTCCTGGACGGTTTCGGAATCAGGGACGTCGTCTCTGTCGGGCGCTACGGCTCCGGACACATCAACGACACCTTCAAGGCGGACGACGCCAGGGGTGTCTCGTACATCCTCCAGCGCATCAACACGGACATCTTCCCCGATCCTGACGCGATGATGGACAACATATCGCGCGTGACCGGCCACATTCGTTCCAAGGGCGGCAGGTCCCTGGAGGTCCTCGGCTACTCGAATCCGTGGCGTCTCTACGCGTTCATCACCGGCGCGCGGACGATCGACCTCATCGAGAACTCCTCCCAGGCGTTCCTCGCCGCGAACGCGTTCGCGAAGTTCCAGAACGCCCTTGCGGACCTTCCCGCGCCGCGGCTCCACGAGATTCTCCCCAGGTTCCACGACACCGTGAACCGCCTGAGGCTTCTCGACGAGGCGGCGAAGGCGGACGTGAAGGGGCGTCTCGCGTCGGTATCGAGGGAGATGGACTTCGTGAACGCGCGCCGCGAGGAGGCGGGGCGCATCGTCAACGCGATGGCTTCGGGGGAGATTCCCGAGCGCATCACGCACAACGACACGAAGATCAACAACGTGATGCTGGACGACGTCACGCAGGAGGGCGTCGCCGTCATCGACCTCGACACGACGATGCCCGGCTCCGCGCTCTACGACTTCGGCGACATGGTCCGCACCTCGACGGCCGCCGCGGCCGAGGACGAGAAGGACCTTTCGAAGGTCTTCTCCAGAAAGGAGTACTTCGAGGCTCTCGTCAAGGGATACCTCAAGGACGCGAAGTTCCTGAACGCGGCGGAGCTCGACGCCCTCGCGTTCTCCGGACGCCTCATCACCCTCACCATCGGAATCCGGTTCCTCACCGACTACCTCGCAGGCGACACGTACTTCCGCACCGCCTACGAGGACCACAACCTGGTCCGCTGCCGCACGCAGCTGAAGATGGTCGCGTCGATGGAGGAGCAGCGCGGCGAATACGAGCGCATCGTCCGCGAAAACGCGAAATGAGCCACAAGGCGAGACCAATACCGTTCGCCATATCGCGGACGGCGCACGAGAGCCTGACGGACCAGCTTGCGAACGGCTTCCGCCAGGCAATCGCCAACGGTTACTACTCCGAGGGCGAGATACTGCCCCCGCTCAAGGTGATCGCCGAGAACCAGGGGGTGAGCCTGATCGTCGCGCGCGGCGCCTTCAGGCGGCTCGCCGAGGAGCGTCTGGTGCTGCCGCATCCGGGCCGCGGAATCGAGGTGCTGGGCGGCGGAATTCCGGTCTGGAGGGGAAGGATCCTCTTCGTCGTCCCGGACAGGAGCGACAGCTACCACGTGTCCGTGGTCGGGGACATCCTCCGTCGCAGGCTTCTTTCCGCCGGCTATTTCTTCAGCCAGATTACGGTGATGCGCGACTCGAATGGCGAGTACGACATGACCCAGCTGAACCTGCGGCTGAAGGATCCCGGGCTCGTCGTCGTCGAGATGTTCGGCGTTCCCGAGATCTCCCGCGCGGTAGTCGCGGCCGGCGTCAAGTCCGTCGTCGTCGCCCGCGGCGCCGTCGGCGACTATCCCGGCGCGAGCGTCGCGAGGTTCTCTTCCGCCGCGGCGATCGCCGACTTCGCCGCGAGCTGCGTCGCCGCCGGCGTCAAGCGCGTGCTGCAGGTCGGGTTCGAATACGGAATCTCCGACGCGGCGTCCGCGCTTTCCGACGCGGGCGTGTCCGTCGAGTCCGTCTACGTCCCCGTGGCGAATCCGGACACAGGCGTCAT